>JBDSUN010000121.1:0-12505 GCA_039927735.1 Acidimicrobiales bacterium
GGATCGCCTCGACCAGGTCGATGCCGTTCGACAGCCGCCAACGGTCGGCGTGGTCGTCGATGGCCGCATCGGCGGCGGCGCGGATCCCCTCGAAGGTCGCCCAACCGTCGGGCGACTCGCCGAACGCGGCCCATGCGGCGCTCCACTGGTGACGAAAGCGCCGGAGCTGCCGATCGATCAGGTCGACCCCCCCGTCGGCTCCGTGGGCCGCCGCCTCCCGGGAGAGGGCCTGAAGGTTGCCCACCACCTCGGACGGGGTCATCACGGTCGGGTGGTTCACCCGCTCGAAGAGCAGCTCGGCTCGGCCCGCACCCGGCGCGAGCGTGGCATCGGGGGCCGCTTCGCCGTCGATGTCGATCATGTCCCACAGGGTCGCACTCCCCACCGTGTCGATGACGAGGTGGATCCGATCGGTGGTCGCCAGGTTGCGCACGCGGTGCTGACGCCAGGTGTCGAACACCCAGGCCTCGCCGGCGGCCATGTGCACGGCCTCCGGACCGCACTCGAAGGTCACGTCCGGAGTGGTGCGCACCGGGATGTGGAGGCGGAGGTGCTCCCACCAGTAGTAGTTGGTGTCGACGTGTCGGCGGACCTCGCCCTCACCTTCGATGCGCATCAGGCGGGTTCGGCCGATGACGGTCTGAAAGGACGCCAGGACCTGCTGGAGGTAGGGGCAATGGGCGAGGTGCGGCGTTGGAGCCATCGCCCCCCGAGTGGAGTCGTTGGCGGGCAGGCCACCCACCGCCACCAACGGGACGGCGGTGTTGCCGGCCAGGCCCTCGGGGTGCGGACGCCACGCAGATGCCGGCAGCGAGGCGGCTTCGTCGGCCAGGCGCTCGGCGTCGAATCGCAAGGGGAGTCGTGAGAAGGGTCGCTCGAGCCGCATGCATCTCCACCAGGGAAGGGGGCGGCAAGGTACCATCGCCCGGCGCGTGGGCAGGGTGCCGGCGCCAGGCCCAAGGGAGAACACGATGGCGGACTCGAACCGGGAGCAGCGGCGGGCCGCGGATCGGGCGCGACGACGCAAGGCGGTCAAGGCGACGGCCGCCTCCGGCGCCGTGCTGGCGACCGGTGCCGGGCTCGTGGTGCTCGCGCCCCCGGCCCAGGCCGCTGACTTCACCGTCACCAGCAACGCCGACAGCGGGGCCGGCTCCCTGCGGGATGCCCTGGCCAGCGCCAACGCTGACACCACCGACCTCGACAACATCACCTTCGGACCCGGGGTCACCAGCATCACCCTGGCCACGCCCATCGACATCCTCGGACCCGTCACCATCGCCGGCGCGGGCGTCACCGTCTCGGGCGGGGATGCCACCCAGATCTTCGCGATCAACGCGCCCGCCCCGGGCCTGGCCGGCGACGATGTCGTGATCACCGGCTTGACCCTGCGTGGCGGCGCGGCCGGCTCGGGTGGCGCCATCGTCATCGACGATGGGGAGGTGCGCCTCGCAGGTCTGGCCCTCGAGGACAACGCATCGACGGGCGACGGCGGCGCCATCTACCAGGCCGCTGGCTCGCTCACGATCGCCGACTCCACGCTCACCGACAACGCTTCCGTCGGCGGAGGCGGGGGCGTCTACACCGAAGACGGCCAGCTGGTCATCGAGCGCAGCACGCTCACGGGCAACACCAGCGAGGGCTGGGGCGGAGCGCTCTACACCGCCGATGGCGTCGACAGCGTGCTCATCGCCGCCTCCACGTTCTCCGGCAACCAGGCGACGGAGAGCGGCGGCGCCGTGTTCCTCTACGAGACCGAGAGCGACAGCCTGATCGTCGACACGACCATCTCCGGCAACATCGCCGATGGCGACGGTGGTGGCATCGCCTTCTACTACTACGAGGGCGCCGACAGCACCCTCACCATCGAGCGCTCGACGATCAGCGGCAACACGGCTGGCGAGCGCGGCGGCGGCGCCTTCCTCCAGCTCTACAACGGCGGCGTCGACATCGTGAACACGACCATCTCTGGCAACACCGCCGGCCAGGAGGGTGGTGGCATCTTCCTCTACGGCGACGACAGCGCCGAGCTCTACCTCGACGTCCGCCAGACCACCATCTCGGGCAACACCGCCAGCACCGGCGGCGGCATCTTCCTGTACTACGGGGGTGCGAGCCTCGACGGGGTGATCATCGCCAACAACATCGCCACCGACGGCGTGGCAGACCTCGACGCGGGAGACAGCGAGGTGGACCCGGTGGCGGCCGTCCAGTTCAGCCTTATCGAGGCACCCATCGGCGAGGCCGTGGATCTGAACGATGGCGGTGGCAACCTCCTCGGCGTGGATCCGATCCTCGGACCGCTGGCCGCCAACGGAGGGCTCACCCAGACCCACGCCCTGCTGGCAGGCAGCCCCGCCATCAACACCGGGGACCCCGCCTCCGCCGGCCTGGCCACCGACCAGCGCAGCACCGGCTTCGCTCGGATCGTCGCGGGGCGGATCGACATCGGCGCCTTCGAGGTGCAGGTGGCCGTGCCCCCTGGCCCCGGTCCTGTCACGCCCACCGACCCGCCGGCGACGCCTGGAGGGGCGGCCCAGCCGGTGACGGCCACGCCCAGCTTCACCGGCTGAGCCAGCTTCGGCGCCGAGCGGCGCCGCCCTGCCAGAGCATGTTCGGGCCGGCCCCTCGGCTCGCCTAGCCTCGGCTCTCGGATGTTCCTGAAGACGTTGACCCTCAAGGGCTTCAAGTCCTTCGCGGACACCACCGCCCTCGACCTCGAGCCAGGGGTCACTGTGGTGGTGGGGCCCAACGGGTCGGGCAAGTCGAACGTGGTCGACGCCATCGGCTGGGTGCTGGGGGCGCAGGCGCCCTCGGCGGTGCGATCGCAGAAGATGGACGACGTCATCTTCGCGGGCACGGCCAAGCGGCCGGCGCTGGGGCGGGCCGAGGTGGCCCTCACCATCGACAACTCGGCCGGCCTGCTGCCGATCGACTTCACCGAGGTGACGATCACCCGCACCCTGTTCCGCACCGGGGACAGCGAGTACGCCATCAACGGCGTGCCCTGCCGCCTGCTCGACATCCAGGACCTGCTCTCCGACACGGGGGTGGGCCGCCAGCAGCACGTCATCGTCAGCCAGGGGCAGATCGACGCCGTCCTCAACGCCCGCCCGGAGGAGCGCCGCCTCATCATCGAGGAGGCGGCTGGGGTCCTGAAGTACCGCAAGCGCAAGGAGAAGGCCGAGCGCCGCCTGGCCGCCACCGAGGGCAACCTCACCCGCCTCGGCGACCTGCTCCGCGAGGTCCGCCGGCAGCTGCGCCCGCTGGAGCGCCAGGCCGATGCCGCCCGTCGCCACGGGGACCTCGTGGCCGAGCTGCGGGCACTGCACCTGTTCCTGGCCGGGCGCGAGCTCACGACCCTGCGCCGCCGGCTGGGTGACGGGGGTGCCGCCCGGGCCGAGCTGGCCACCGAGGACAACCTGCTGCGCCGCACGCTCGCCGAGCTCGACGCCGGGGTGATGGCGGCCGAGGCCGAGCTCGGCCACACGGGTGGCGACGATCTCGGTGACGCCCTCGTGCGCTTCGAGTCGCTGCGGGAGAAGGCGCGCGGCCTGGTCGCCGTGCTCACCGAACGGCGGCGGGGGATCGACCGGGAGCGGGGGGCGTTCGTCGACCAGGCGGTCATCGCCACGCTGGAGGCAGAGGCCAACCGCCTCACCGCCGAGGTCGCGGCCGCCGACGACGAGGCCGGCGCGTTGGTGCCCCAGAAGGAGGAGCTGGCCGACGCCCAGCGCGCCTTGGCGCACGCCCGCACCGCCTTCGAGCAGGACTGGTCCGACGGCGTTCCTGCTCCCACCGGCCGGGCCGCCGAGGGACGCGGCGAGCTGGCCGCCCTGCGTGCCGGCGTAAACCGAGGTGAGGAGGAGCTGGCCCGAGCCAGCGCCCGGCTCGCCTCGCTCGAGGAGAAGCTGGCCCGACTCGGGGAGGAGACCGCCCGACTCCGGGACGAGGCCGCCTCGTCCGAACAGGTCGAGGGGCCGCTCGTAGAACGACTGAGCGCCGCGGAGGAGCAGCGCGCCACCGCCGAGCAGCAGGTGGCGGAGGCAGAGGCCACCCTGCGGGCCGCCGACGGGGACCGCCACGCCTGGACGGCCCGCGCCGAGGCGCTGAGCCTGGCCCTCGACCAAGCCCGCTCGCGGGCCGGGGCCGAACGGCTGGCCTCGGTGCACGGAGTGGTGGGCACCCTGCTCGACCTCGTCGACATCGATTCCGGCTGGGAGCCGGCCGTCGAGGCGGCCGCCGGGGAGGCGCTGGCCGCGGTGGTGGTCGACGGGGTCGCCGCCGCCCGCACCGCCATCGCCGCCCTCCACGCCGATGCCGACGATGCCGTCGGCGGCGCCGTGCTGGCGTTGGGCGCGCGCCGCAGCCATCCCGTCGCTCCCTCAGTGGGGGAGCCCGTGCGAGCCCACGTGCGCGCCGCCCGCGCCGATGTGTCGGCGCTGCTGGACGCCCTCCTGGGTGGCGCCGTCGCCATCGATGGGGATTGGTCGGCGGCTGTCGATGCTGCTCTCGCCCATCCCGATGCCGTGGTGGTCACCCGATCCGGAGGTCGGTTCGGCGTGTCGGGCTGGCGGGTGGGCACCGCCTCCACCGGCGCCACCGGTGCCGCCCTCGCCGAAGCCCGACAGCGCGCTGAGGAGGCCACGCTGGCGGCCGGCCACGCCACCTCCAGCCTCCACGGCGCCCGCTCCCTGCTCGACGAGGCCCGCCAAGGCGAGGCGGCCCTGTCCCGGCAGCTCGACGAGCAGGATGGCCGGCTCACCGCCGCCACCGACGGGCTGCAACGGGTCGAGGCCGACCGGCGGGATGCCGCCACCGAGGCCGACGCCCTACGGACTCACGCCGCCGAGCTGGGTGACCGGCTGGCTCGCGAGCAGGCTCGAGTCGCCGAGCTCGACCTCACCCTGCCGCTCCTGGAGGCGGAGGAGGCCGACTCCGCCGAGCGGGGCCGGGCCATGGCGGCGGCCAAGGCCCACCTCGAGGAGCGGGCGGCGGCCGTCGGGTCGCTGCGGGCCGACCTCGAGGTGCGAGCCGCCGGACTGACGGATCGTCGGCAGTTCCTGCAGACGCGGCTCACCGAGGTGGAGGCCAGGCTCGAAGGCTCCATGGAGGCCCGCAAGGAGGCAGAGGTACGCCGCAGCGAGCTCGACGCCAAGCAGGGTGCCGTCGACCACCTGGCCGCCTTCGTGACCGACCGGTTGACCACGGTGGAGACCGAGCTGGGCCAGCTCCGCGAGCGTCGCCGCCGCCAGAGCGAGGCCCAGCGGGCCGCCGCCGCCCGCCTCGAGGAGCTGCGGCACCAGCGCGCCGATGCCGAGCACCGCTTGGAGGAGACGCGGGAGAAGGGCCGCCGGGCCGAGCTGGAGGAAGCCGAGGTCAGGCTCCGCCTGGAGGCCGCCGTGGACGCGCTCCGACGCGACCTCGACGTCGAGCCGGAGGTGGCCATGGCGGCCGAGCTGCCAGAGATGGCCGACGGCACCACGCCGGCCGGTCGGGCTCGGGAGCTGGAGCGGGAGCTGCGCCTGATGGGGCCGATCAACCCGCTGGCCTTGCAGGAGCACGACGCTCTCCAGGAGCGCCACACCTTCCTCCAGGAGCAGCTCGATGACGTCAAGGGCTCGCGCCGGGACCTCTCCAAGGTCATCCGGGCCATCGACGCCGAGATCGTCAACGTCTTCGCCGGGGCGTTCGCCGACGTCTCCCAGAACTTCGAGTCGCTGTTCCAGACGCTGTTCCCGGGCGGCCAGGGCCGGCTCCGGCTCACCGCCCCGGACGACCTGCTGGAGACCGGCATCGAGGTGGAGGCCAAGCCGTCCGGCAAGAACGTTCGCAAGCTCTCCTTGCTCTCGGGTGGCGAGCGGTCGCTGACCGCCCTGGCCTTCCTGTTCGCCGTCTTCCGCAGCCGGCCCTCGCCCTTCTACGTGATGGACGAGGTCGAGGCCGCCCTCGACGACGTCAACCTCCACCGGTTCCTCGACCTCGTGCACGAGTTCCGCCAAGAGGCACAGCTGCTCATCGTCAGCCACCAGAAGCGCACCATGGAGGCGGCCGACGTGCTCTACGGCGTAACGATGCAGCCTGGGGGCAGCAGCAAGGTGGTCAGCGAGAAGGTCACCACCGTCGCCTGACCCGGCGCATGTCGGGCGAACCTACCCACCCTCTACGCTGCTCGACGCCATGGAACTCGTGCTCATCGCCGCCCTCCTCGTCGTCCTGCTCGCCGGGGTCGGTCTGGTCGCCACGAGACGTCGTCGGGCGACGACCCTCGAACCGCCGCCCCGCACCCCCGTCGTCGCGCCGCCGACCGAGGTGGCCGAGGCCCCCACGGCGCCCCCCGAGGTGGAGCCGGAGACCCCGTCGGCCGTCAAGCCGCGGATCCGGGACCGGCTCGGCAAGGCCCGCAGCGCCCTTTCCGGCTACATGGGCTCCGTCCTCGAACGCGGCCGGATCGACCAGGAGACCTGGGACGACCTCGAGGAGGCGCTGATCCTCGCCGACGTCGGCGTGACGACCACCACCGACATCCTGGGGCGGCTCCGAGCGACGGTGGCGGCCGAGTCCATCACCGAGCCCGCTGCCCTGCTCGAGGCGCTGAAGGCCCAGCTCAAGGCCGACCTCGCCCCCGGTGACCGAGGCCTCCGCTTCGAGCCGGGCCACCCGAACGTCTGGCTCTTCGTCGGGGTCAACGGCGTCGGCAAGACGACCACCGTGGGCAAGGTGGCCAAGCGCCAAGCGGCCGAGGGGCGGTCTGTGGTGGTCGCCGCCGGCGACACCTTCCGGGCGGCGGCCGCCGAGCAGCTCGAGACCTGGGCGGAGCGCTCCGGGGCCGACTTCGTGCGGGGGGCGGAGGGCGGCGACCCCAGCTCGATCATCTTCGACGCGGTGCAGCGGGCCGCGGCCAAGGGCGCCGACCTCGTCCTGGCCGACACGGCCGGGCGCCTGCACACCAAGGTCAACCTGATGGAGGAGCTGCGCAAGGTCCGCCGGGTGGCCGACCGCGATCCGGGCAAGGTCACCGAGGTCCTGCTCGTGCTCGACGCCACCACCGGGCAGAACGGCCTGGTGCAGGCCCAGCAGTTCACCGACGCCGTCGAGCTCACCGGCGTTGTGCTCACCAAGCTCGACGGCTCCGCCAAGGGCGGCATCGTCCTGGCCATCCAGTCGGCCCTCGGCATCCCCATCAAGCTGGTCGGCCTCGGGGAGTCGGCCGATGACCTGGTGGCGTTCGATCCGGACGAGTTCATCGACGCCCTCTTCGCCCCGGACTGAGCACTGGCCGGAGGGGTACTCTCTCGGCGTGTTCACCCTGCTCCGGCTCATCTTCCTGCCCGCCAAGGTCGGCGTCGGCACCACCAAGCTCGGCGTCAAGGCCGGGTACCGCACCGGCCGCCTGCTCGGCTATCGCCGCCTGTTCGTCTTCGGCGCCGGCATCGCCGTCGGCCTGCTCGTCGCTCCCACCGCAGGCCGGGAGCTCCGGACCAAGATCCAGGGGCTCATCGACGAGCGACGCGGCGCGGGCGGCGGCGACCTGGCCGAGAAGGTGCGCTACGAGCTGTCCCACTCGCCCCGCACGTGGCACCTGCCCCAGCCGGAGGTCGAGGTGGTCGGCAGCCGAGCCATCCTGCGGGGCGAGGTGCCCCACGAGGTGGGCCGCGCCGACCTCGAGCGCACCGCAGCGGCGGTGGCCGGCGTGGTCGACGTCGACAACCTCGTCGACATCACGGGAACCAACGGGCACCAGTAGCACGTCGTACCCTTCAGCCGAACGCTGAGGAGCAGGTCGATGGACGAATCGGGCACGGATCACGTCGAGCCGCTGAGACTCGAACCGACGACGGCGGTGAGATCGAGGCGCCCCCGGGCGCTCTGGGCGGTGCTGGCGGTGGTGGCGGTGACCACTGGCGCCCTTGTGGTCACCTCTGCCGATGACGACGGCGGCCAACGCCCCGGTCTGCCGGTGGCGCTCGGCTCGCCCGGCGGCGACGAGGCCGCCAGCGCCAGCATGGCGGCGGACTCGATGCTGGCGTGGATCACCTACGTGGCCGGCGACGACCTGCCCGCCCTCGGCGGCGACGCCCCCGCCTACCGCTTGAGCGGGAGCGTGACCGAGGACCAGGTGCGGGCGCTGGCCGAGGCCCTCGGGCTCGACGGCGAGCTCGCCCACGAGGAGTCGTCCTGGCGGATGTCGAGCGACGGCGGCACCCTCGAGGTCTACGAGGGAGCCGGCGCCCAGTGGTGGTTCGGCTCCGTCAACCCGGACACGGGCACGTCGTCCGGCGGCGGGTCGAGTGGCTCGGTCGGAGGCTGCGAGGACACCCAGGGTGCAGCGGCCGACTGCCTGACCCCGGCCACCGTTCCGGAGTGCGGCGTGTCCGACGGCGAGGGCTGCTTCCCCGCTGACTGCCCACCCGGTGCCGAGTGCGCCATCGCGTTGCCCGCCCCGGCGCCGTGCCTGCCCAACGCGGACTGCGACTGCGTGACACCCGAGGGAGGGATCGTCGGCTGCGAGGACGTCGAGCCCTCGGTCGGCGACTGCGCCGTCCATGCCGACGGGTACGACCCATGCTCGACAGGGTGCGCGGGCGCGAAGGACGACACCTGCCTGGAGCTCGAGGCGCCGCCCGAGCCGCCCGCCGACCTGCCGACGGAGGACGAAGCCCGGTCGATCGCCCTCGAGCTCCTCGCCCGGACGGGCATGGACGTCGACGACGCCGTCGTCACCGTCGACGGACCGTACGACGCCTGGTACGTCACGGTTGAGCCCCGCCTTGACCGCGTGCCCTCGGGCCTGCTCGCCAACGTGTCCGTCGGGTCGAACGGCGAGGTCACCACCGCCGGTGGGTACCTCGGAACGCCGGAGCGCCTGGGCGACTACCCCCGTCTCGACACCCGCGCCACCATCGACCGGGCCAACGCGCAGCAGGCGGTCCCGTTCGGCGACACCAGCACCGGCGTGGGCATCGCGGAGTCCTCCGTCGGCGGCCCGTACCCGATCGATGAGGCACCGGTAGCGGAGGAGCCGCCCACCACCCCGACCGTGGCCCCGTGCACGTCGAGCGCGGATCCAGCGAGCACGACGTGCGACACCTTCAGCCAACCGACGACCACCACGGTCAACGTCCTCGGCTGCAAGCCGCAGCCCGACGGGCGCGAGATCTGTGAACCGATCGAGCCGAGCGTCGTCTGCCCCCAGGTGGCGGCGTCCGCCGACCAGCCCGTAGGGGCACCCGAGACCCTCGGGTGCACCCCGCCCCCGCCTGAGCCGGGCGACGAGCCCATCCCGATGCCGGAGCCGCAGCCGCTCGAGATCGTCCTGGTCGACGCCGAGCCGGCTCTCATGTTGCTGCCCGCCATCGATGGCAGCGACGATGCCTACCTGGTCCCCGCCTACCGCTTCACTGACGAGCAGGACGGCCGGGTCGACCTCCCGGCCGTCGACGACGCCTCCCTCACCAGGCCCCCGAGCACCGACACGACCATCCCCCCGGACACCATCGACCCGCCCGAACCCATCGAGCCGCCCGAACCCATCGAGCCAGGCCCCTGCGAGGTCGCCGTCGAGCAGGACTCGTCCGGCACCACCCACACCGTCCAGCCTGCCCCTGACTGCGAGGACCCAGGACCGCACGGTGACCCCATGATCGGCGCCTCCTACGACGACATCGAGGTGCTCGGCCACTGCGCCAACATCGTCGACTTCGACGGGCGCTGGTGGTCCACGGTCGAGTTCCAGAGCGCTGGGCTTCCGATCGAGCGCGGCACCTTCACGCTGACCAACATCGACCACGGGCTCCTCGTCGGGGACGGCGTGAGCGTCGAGATGGTGGCCTCGGGACCGACCGAGGAGTATCCGGGCTGCGACTGACGACATGATGTCATGATCCGGCGCACTGTTATCATGCCGGCCATGGTCCGAACCCAGATCTCGATGACGGACGAGCAGGCGGATGGGTTGCGTCGTCTGGCGGCGCTTCGAAACCGGTCCCAGGCTGCCCTCCTCCGCGACGCCCTCGAACTCGTGCTGGGCGACGGACGACGGGCGGAGCGAATCCAGAGAGCGCGTCAGGCGATCGGCGCCTTTCAGTCCGGTCGAAGCGACACCAGCGAGCAACATGATGAGGCACTCGACGACGCGTTCGCATCGTGAGCACGTCGGTCTTCGTCGACACGTCTGCCCTCTACGCCGCCCTCGACGCTGACGACCACCACCACGGGAGGGGAGCCGCTGGCCTCGCTCGACTGCTCGACGAGCTCGAACGCAATGCCGTCGAAGCGGTGACCCACAGCTCGGTGGTCGTGGAGATCACCGCTCTTGTGCAGCGGCGACTCGGCATGACGGCGGTGCGCGCGCTGCTCGACGATGTCCTTCCCCCGCTCCACACCGTGTGGGTCGACGCCGACCTGCACGGCCAGGCCGTCACCGCCCTCCTGGCAGCGAACAACCGATCGGTGAGCTTGGTCGACTGGACGTCGTTCGTGGTCATGCGTCGGCTCGGGCTGCAGACCGCCTTCGCCTTCGATGCTGACTTCGAGCGTCAGGGCTTCAGCCTCTACACGGTCTGACCGCCGGTAGCATCGGCGGTCCATGTTCGACGCACTCTCTGACCGGTTCGACGGGATCTTCAAGCGCCTTCGCGGCAAGGGCATCCTCCGGGAGGAGGACGTCGACGAGATCCTGCGGGAGATCCGAGTCGCCCTGCTCGAGGCGGACGTCAACTTCAAGGTCGTGCGCGGGATGCTGGATCGCATCCGCGCCCGCGCCGTCGGCGTCGAGCTGTCGGAAGCGCTGAACCCGGCCCAGCAGGTCATCAAGATCGTCCACGAGGAGCTCATCGCCGTCCTCGGCGGCGAGGTCATCAAGATCTCCTACGCCTCCAAGCCGCCCACCGTGGTGCTGATGGCCGGCCTCCAGGGTGCCGGCAAGACTACCAACGCCGCCAAGCTGGCCCGCTGGTTCAAGCAGCAGGGCCGCAACCCGCTCATGGTCGGCGCCGACCTGCAGCGGCCGGCCGCCGTCGAGCAGCTCCGCACCCTCGGCCGACAGATCGACGTTCCCGTGTTCTCCCAGCCTGGCGATCCGGTGGACACGGCCAGGGCCGGCCTCGACGAGGCTCGCCGCCTGGGGCGAGACGTGCTCATCGTCTACACGGCCGGCCGCCTGGCCATTGACGCCGAGCTCATGGAGCAGGTGCGTCAGATCTCCGAGGTGACGAGCCCCGACTACACGTTCCTCGTCATCGACGCCATGACCGGCCAGGATGCTGTCACGGTGGCGGCCAGCTTCAACGACACCCTGGCGCTGGACGGCGTCATCCTCACCAAGCTGGACGGCGATGCCCGCGGTGGCGCCGCGCTCAGCGTCAAGGAGATCGTCGGCAAGCCGATCGCCTTCGCGTCCACGGGCGAGAAGCTCTCCGACTTCGAGCTGTTCCACCCCGACCGCCTGGCCGGGCGGATCCTGGGCATGGGCGACATGCTCACGCTGATCGAGAAGGCCGAGCAGGTCTACGAGAAGGAAGAGGCCGAAGAGGCCGCCACCCGGCTGCTCGACGGCAGCTTCACCCTCGACGACTTCCTCGACCAGATGCAGCAGCTCAAGAAGATGGGGCCGCTCTCCGGCCTGGTCGGGATGATCCCGGGCATGCCCAAGGAGCTCAAGGGCGCCCAGATCGAGGACGACCAGATCGCCAGGGTCGAAGCGATCATCCGCTCGATGACCCCCGGTGAGCGGGCCAACGTCGACCTGATCGACGGCTCGCGGCGTGCCCGCATCGCCAAGGGCTCCGCGGCCGATCCCGGCGAGGTCAGCCAGCTGGTGAAGCAGTTCAAGGAGATGCAGAAGATGATGAAGCGGATCCCCGGCTTCTCCGGCACCAAGAAGGGCAAGGGCGGCAAGGGGAAGAAGGGCAAGAAGGGCGGCCGCACCACGGCCCCGCCGTCGCTCCAGCCCACGGCCGCCAAGCAGCCCTTCACCCTGCCCGGGTTGCAGTAGGGCCCTGCGACGGACCACCATGGTCCGCTGCCTCCGGGCGCACATTCGACTGACCGAAGGAACGAACACCAGTGGCCGTGAAGCTCCGCCTGATGCGCATGGGCAAGAAGAAGCAGCCCACCTATCGCGTGGTGGCGGCCGATTCGCGCTCGCCCCGCAACGGCCGGTTCATCGAGATCCTCGGCACCTACGACCCGCGCCCGGAACCATCCCTCGTGAAGATCGACACGGCCAAGGCCAACGACTGGATCAGCAAGGGCGCCCAGCCCACCGAGACCGTCGCCCGCCTCCTGAAGGTGGCCGAGGCCCAGCCGGCTGAAGCCGCGACCGACGCTCCTGCCGAGCCGGCGGACGCATGAGCGATCTCGACCAGGAGTACGACGACGACGACGTCAACCTGATCGACGACGCCGACGCTCCCGCCGCATCCGGCGCGGATGAGCACGCTGCCGACGACGGAGACGACACCGATGGAGAGCTGGCCCCCACCGCCACCTCGGTCCTCGACCTCCT
>JBDSUN010000122.1:0-17443 GCA_039927735.1 Acidimicrobiales bacterium
CGCTGACGGCGAGCCGCTAGGCCACCGGTAGGCTCGGCCGGGCTGATGGATGCCACCGCGCTCCGGCGCACCTGGAACGAGTTCTTCGCCGACAAGGGCCACACCCTCGCGCCCTCGGCCAGCCTGCTCCCGACCCACCCCACCGCCCCGATGTTCACCAACTCGGGGATGATGCAGTTCGTCCCGTACTTCCTCGGGGAAGAGCCGGTGCCGTACGACCCGCCCCGGGCGGCGTCGATCCAGAAGTGCGTCCGACTGGCCGGCAAGCACAACGACATCGACGAGATCGGCCGCACCCGCCGCCACCTCACCTTCTTCGAGATGCTCGGCAACTGGAGCTTCGGCGACTACTACAAGCTCGATGCCATCCGATGGTCGTGGGAGCTGGTGCTGGCGGCCGGCTTCGACGGCGACCGGATCTGGCCCACCGTCCACCTGAGCGACGACGACGCTGAGGCGATCTGGCACGAGGAGATCGGGATCCCGATGGAGCGGATCCAGCGCATGGACAAGGACAACTTCTGGGAGATGGGCGAGACCGGGCCGTGCGGTCCCTGCTCCGAGATCCACTTCGACTGCGGTCCGGAATGGGGCGAGGAGGGGGGTCCTGCCCACGGTGGTGGCGACCGCTACGTCGAGTTCTGGAACCTCGTGTTCATGCAGTCGTTCCGCCACCACGACGGCAGCCTGACCGATCTTCCCGCCAAGAACGTCGACACGGGCGCCGGCTTCGAACGCTGGCTGATGCTCCTGCAGGGCGTCCCCAGCGTCATCGACACCGACATCATGCGCCCGCTCATGGACACCGCCCAGTCCGTCACCGGCAAGACCCTCGGCGCCGATCCAGAGACCGATGTGGCCCTGCGGGTGCTGGCGGACCACACCCGCACCATGGCCTTCCTGGTCAACGACGGGGTGGTGCCCTCCAACGAGGATCGTGGCTACGTCGTCCGTCGGCTCATCCGACGGGCGGTCCGCTTCGCCTACCTGCTCGGCGTCGACGCCGCCGTGCTGCCCCGGCTGACGGCCACCTGCATCGACACCATGGGCGACGCCTACCCCGACCTCGCCGCCAACCGGGACTTCGTCACCTCGATCATCGAGCGGGAGGAGGGCGGCTTCCGCTCCACCCTCAGCCGAGGCGTCACCCTCCTCGAGGAGACGTTCCGCACCAGCCCGGCCGAAGTGCCGGGGGACGTCGCCTTCAAGCTCCACGACACCTTCGGCTTCCCGGTGGAGGTCACCCAGGAGATGGCGGGCGAGCGCGGCATCGGCGTCGACCTCGACACGTTCACCACCCTGATGCAAGGGCAGCGCGCCCGGGCCAAGGAAGCCGGCAAGAAGGGCGATGTCTATGCCAATCGCACCAGCTTCCAGCAGGTCCTCGACGATCACGGGCCCACGGACTTCGTCGGTCGCGAGGAGATGGAGGCCAAGGCGAAGGTGCTGGCCGTGGTGCCAGCCGAGGACGGCACGTTGTCGGTGTTCCTCGATCGCACGCCCTTCTACGCGGAGAGCGGCGGGCAGGTCGGTGACACGGGCCACCTCACCACCGACTCCGGAGCGGGCGAGGTGCTCGACACCACCCAGGCGCTCCCCGGACTGCACCGCCACCAGGTGCGCCTCACCGAGGGCACCATCGAGGTGGGCGAGGACGTGACTGCCGTCATCAACGTCGAGCGGCGCAACGCCATCCGCCGCAACCACACCGGCACCCACGTCCTGCACTGGGCGCTGCGCACGGTCCTCGGCGAGAACGTCAAGCAGCAGGGCTCCCTGGTGGACCCGGAGCGCCTTCGGTTCGACTTCGGCCCGGCCGATGCCCTCACCCCGGCCCAGATCCTCGAGATCGAAGACCTCGCCAACCACGAGATCCTCGCCAACGACCCGGTCCGCCACTACGAGACCACCAAGGCGGAGGCCGCCGCCCTCGGCGCCATCGCCTTCTTCGGCGACAAGTACGGCGACATCGTGCGGGTGCTGGAGGCGGGGCGGAGCTCGACCGAGCTGTGTGGTGGTACCCACGTGCGAGCGCTGGGCGACATCGGTCCCGTGAAGATCGTCTCCGAGTCCTCGATCGGCGCGAACCTCCGCCGCATCGAGGCCGTCACCGGCACCGGTCCGATCGACCGCCTGCGGGACGAGGAACGTCGGCTGGCCGAGCTGGCCGAGGTGCTGAACGTGCCGGTGGGCGAGGTGGTGGACGGCGCCCGCAAGCGGGTGGAGGAGATCAAGGCGTTGCGCGACCAGGTCAAGGACCTCAAGCGCCACGCGGCCGGTGGACAGGCCTCCTCCCTCGCCGCCAAGGCGGTTGACGGCGTGGTGGTCGAGCGCCTCGACGGGCTCGAACGGGACACCTTGCGGGAGATCGCGCTGGCCCTGCGCGACGGATCGGGGCTCCGAGCCGTCGTGCTCGCCACCGCCCCCGAGGCAGGAGGCGCGGCGATGGTCGCGGCCGTGGCGCCCGACAGCGGGTTCGATGCCTCGGCCCTGCTCGATGACGCCAAGAAGCTCATCAAGGGCGGCGGGGGGAAGGACCCGGTCCTCGCGGTGGCCGGTGGCAAGGATGCCGGGGCCATCGACGCGGCCCTGGACGCGGTTCGGGCGGCCGCGGGCATCGCAAGGTCGTGAGGGCGCTGGGCATCGACCTCGGCACCAAGCGCATCGGTGTCGCCTTGGCCAACAGCGCGGGCACGCTGGCCACGCCCCTCGAGGTGGTCAGCCGCTCCGGTGATCGAACGCGCGATCACCAGGCCATCGCGGCGCTGGCGGAGGAGACCGGCGCCGTGGCCCTGGTCGTGGGGCTGCCCCTCTCGCTCGACGGATCGGTGGGGACGGCGGCGTCTGCCGCACTGGTCGAGGCTGATGAGATGGCGGAGGCGACCGGCCTCCCGGTGGAGCTGTGGGACGAGCGGCTGACGACGGTCTCTGCGGACCGTGCCCTCATGACCATGCACCTGGGCGCCAAGGCCCGTCGTCGGGTTGTCGACAAGGTGGCGGCGGCAGTCATGCTGCAGGCCTGGCTCGACCACCGTCGCATGCGCACCGACTCCGAGGACACGACTGATGAGTGACGACCGGGACCCCTTCGACAGGCAGGACGCCGAGCCGGCTCGGGCACGGCAGCCAGCGCCTGGACCGAGGTACCGTCGCCCCGACCCCGACCCCGAGGAGGTCGACTACGACGACCACGACGACCGCTACGACGACGACGACGGCGACGGCGACGGCGACGGCGACTACGTCGAGATGCGGCGGGAGTCGTCGCGGGGCCGACGGGTGCTCGCAGTGGTCCTCGTCGTGCTCGTGGTGCTGGCCGTCGCCGCCGCCGGCACCGTCGTGTGGGTCCAGCGCCAGCTCGACCCGCCCGGCGCGGCCGGCGAGCCGCAGCCCATCGTGGTGCCCGAGGGGTCGACCTCGGACGACATCGGCCGGCTGCTGGCCGCCGAGAACATCATCCCGAGCGACGTCGTGTGGGGCTGGTACCTGCGCATCAACGGTGGTGGCCCGTTCCAGGCCGGCAACTACCAGCTGAGCACCAACAGCTCCATCCGAGAGGTCATCGACGCCCTCGAAGCGGGTCCTGCCCCCATCGAGGAGCGCTCCTTCACGATCCCCGAGGGCCTGCTCGTCACCGAGATCCTCGATCGCCTGGCCGACCCCGACACCGGCCTCGGGTTCGACCGGGCTGCGTTGCAGCAGCTGCTCGACAGCGGCCAGATCCGTTGGCAGGGTCAGCCGGCTGACCAGCCGTCGAACGAGGGCATCCTCTTCCCCGAGACCTACCGGGTCGACGCCGAGGCCGACGAGCAGGCGGTGCTGCGGCTGCTGGTCGCCCAGCTGGACGGCGTGATGACGGAGCTCGGCGTGGCCTCCGCGCAGGATCGGCTCAACCTCACCCCCTACGAGGTGCTGGTGGTGGCGTCGCTCATCGAGGAGGAGACCAAGGTGGACGGGGAGCGCTCGATGGTCGCTCGCGTCATCTACAACCGCCTGAGCGAGGGCATCCCGTTGGGGATCGACGCCACCTCCCGCTACGAGGCGATCCTGGCGGGACGCGATCGCGGTCAGCTCGACTTCGAGAGCGACTCGCCCTACAACACTCGCCGCATCGCCGGCCTCCCGCCCACGCCGATCGCGGCGCCGGGCCGGGCCAGCATCGAGGCCGCCCTCAACCCGGCCGACGGACCCTGGATCTACTACGTGCTGGAGGACGCCGAGGGCAACCACTTCTTCACCGAGAGCGACCGCGAGTTCCTGGCCGCCAAGGAGCGGTGCCGCCAGAACGACCTCGGCTGCGGATAGCCCGCCATGTTGACGGGCCGCACTCGGGCGGCGGGCGTGATCGGCTCGCCCATCCGACACTCGTTGTCCCCGACCATCTTCAACGCCGCCTTCGAGGCCGCCGGCCTCGACTGGGCGTACCTGGCCTTCGAGGTGCCGGAGGGTTCGGCCGGCTCGGCCATGACCGGGGTGCGGGCCCTCGGGCTGGAGGGGCTGTCGGTGACCATGCCGCACAAGGCGGCGGTGATCGACGAGCTCGAAGGCCTGTCCGATGCCGCCGCGGCCCTCGGCGCCGTCAACTGCATCACCAATCGCGGTGGGGTGCTGCACGGTGACAACACCGACGGTGACGGCTTCGTCGACGCGCTGACGCTCGGCGAGGGCATCGAGGTGGTGGGGGCTCGTTGCGCCATCGTCGGGGCCGGCGGTGCGGGACGGGCGGTGGCGCGCTCCCTCGGTGAGGCAGGGGCGGCGAGCATCGTGATCATCAACCGCACCCAGGCCGCGGCCGAGCGGGCGGCAGCCCTCGCAGGGCCCCGGGCGCGGATCGGCACGGCCGACGACGTCCAGACCGCCGATCTCGTCGTGAACGCCACCTCTCTGGGCATGGGCGTCGTCGTGTCCACCTCGGGCGGGCCCGAGCCGCTCCCGATCGATGTCGCCCGCCTCGGCCCCGGCCAGGTGGTCGTGGACCTCGTGTACCACCCTGCGGTGACGCCCTTGCTGGCCGAGGCCCGACGGCAGGGGCTGCGCACGGTCAACGGCCTGGGGATGCTGATCCACCAGGCAGCCCACGCCTTCCGGCTGTGGACCAACGAGGACCCGCCCCTGGAGGCAATGAGCGCGGCGGCGGTGGCCGACCTGGCCATCCGTCACGTCCCACCAGAAATCCACTGAAGTCGCTGGCCCGAGGTGCCGATGGGTACAACGACCCATTCGCTCTCCGGAGGTCAGCATGGCACTGCAAGGGACCCTCGACACATTCGCACTGCCTGACGTGCTGCGGCTCCTCGCTGCCACCAACAAGACGGGACGCCTGCGTCTCACAGGCAGCCGCGGGACGGGCAGCGTCTGGGTCACCTCGGGCGAGGTCACGACGCTGGAGGCGACCAACGCACCCCACGCCACCACCGCCGTCGACGCTCTGTTCGAGCTCCTGCGGTTCGAGGATGGCGACTTCACCTTCGACGCCGAGGCCACCCACGACGCACCGGGCCAGTCGACCGACGTCGAGGCCATCCTCGAGCAGTCCGAGGCGCTCCTGGCGGAGTGGCGGGGCATCGAGGCCGTGGTGCCCTCGCTGGACGCGTGGGTCACCCTGCGTCCGAGCCTCCCGCGCCCCGAGGTCACGGTGGACCAGGACGGCTGGACGACCATCGTTGCGGTGGGCGCCGGGGCCACGGTGCGGCGCATCGGCGACGACCTGTGCCTGTCCGAGCTCCCCGTCTCCCGCGCCATCAAGGATCTGGTCGACGCCGCGCTGGTGGAGATCACCGACGCCGTCCCTGCCACCGCCGACCCCTCGCTGTTCACCGGCGGTGACGCATCCGCTCGCCCGCTGGTCGCTCCGAGCGCAGAGCTGCTGGACCCCGCGTCGGCGGCGTCGAACGGCCCCCGGGCCCGGCGGGCCAAGGGCGCGGCGGCGCCCGTCGAACCGGAGGCCTTCGTGCCGCTCGATCTGCCCGGCCAGAGCCACGGTGCCTCCTACGACCCCGTCGACGACGCGCCGAGCGAGGTTCCCGCCACCGAGGTCGACGACTTCGCCGCGGCCTTTCCGGGCCTGGCCGGGCGCAGCGCGGAGCCCGACGACCAGGAGGAGGCGGAGGAGGTCGCCACGCAGCTGGCCTCGCTCTCGCCCCGAGCCGCCAGCGCCATCCGTGCGGCCGCCGAAGCCGAGACCGGCGAGGAGGGCGAGGCAACCCTCGATGCCTATCTCGACGGCGAAGAGCCGCCGCTGAACCGTGGCCTGCTCCTGAAGTTCCTGTCCTCAGTCAAGAGCTGACCCTGCATCCACCGGCCGGGGTTGCGCGCTCGGCCATGCTCTGACGATGCGCATCGCCTCACGACGGCTGGGTGAGTTCCTGGTCACGCGCCGGGTCCTGTCCCGAGATGTGCTCGACGAGCTGTTGGCCCGAGAGGCCGCCGATGGCGTGCACCTCAGCAACCTGCTCGTGCAGGACGAGATCGTCAGCGAGCAGGACCTCATGGCCGCGGTGGCCAGCGAGCTCGGGGTTCCGTACGTGGACTTGAACGAGCGCTCCATCCTCCCCGACGTCTGGGGCCTCGTTCCCGAAGACCTCGCGCGCGGCCACCTCGCGATCGCCCTCGAACGCCGGTCCGATGGGGTCGTCGTGGTCATGGACGACCCCGGTGACGAGCAGGCCGTGACTGCGCTCGAGACCGACCTCCGCCAGACCGTGGTGCCGGCGGTGACGGTGCGGGACGACCTGGTGCGGCTCATCAGCCAGATGTACGGCCCTGGGCCGACTGCCGAAGCGGGGTGGGCCGACGAGCGCGGAGGTGACGGCGTCGAGCCGGCGGCCCCAGTGCCGCAGACAGCCCGGGTGCAGCTCGACGACCTGCTCGACCGGGTCGTGCGCCTCGGCGGCTCGGACCTGCACCTGACGGTCGGGGCCCCGCCGGTGGTGCGGATCCAGGGCGAGCTGCGACGCATGGCGGGGTTGGCCTCGCTGAACGGCTCGGACGTGCGCCGCCTCGTGCTCGGGATGCTCACGGAGCGCCAACGCGAGCGCTTCCTCGACGAGGGCGAGCTGTCCACGTCGCACGCCATCCCCGGCAAGGGACGCTTCCGGGTGTCCGCCTTCGTGCAGCGGGACTCGGTCGGCGCCGTGCTCCGCCTCGTGCCCGCCCGGATCCCGTCGCCGGAGGATCTCGGGCTACCGGACGAGGTCATCCGGTGGGCCGACCATCGCAAGGGACTGATCCTGGTGTGCGGCCCTCACGGGTCGGGCACCTCGACCACGCTGGCGGCGCTGGTCGATCGCATCAACCGGGCTCGTGCCTGTCACATCCTCACCATCGAGCAACCCATCGAGTTCCTTCACCAGCACCGGGCCGCGCTGGTGAACCAGCGGGAGGTGGGGGAGGACACCGCGTCCTTCGAACGGGGCCTGCGCTACGCCCTCCGCCAGGATCCGGACGTCCTCGTGGTCGGCGAGCTGCCCGACGTGGAGACGATCCGGCTCGCCCTGGCCGCAGCCGAGACGGGCCAGCTGGTGCTGGCCACCCTGCGCACCGTGGATGTGGTGAAGACGATCGAGCGCATCGTGGACGTGTTCCCGGCCGACCTACAGCCCCAGGCGCGCCTGCAGCTGGCGACCACGTTGCGGGGCATCGTCGTGCAGCAGCTGGTCCCGGCCCTCGACGGCGGCGTGGCCCTGGCGGCCGAGGTGCTGCTGCCCACCCCCGAGGTCACCAAGTGCATCCGCGCGGGCGACACTGCCGGTCTGGCCAAGGCCATCACCGGCGGCCTGGCCAGCGGCATGGGCACCATGGACCAGTCGCTGGCCGAGCTGGTGCAGGAGGGGCTGGTGGACGTGGAGGCGGCGGCGGAGCGGGCGGTGGATCCCAGCGAGCTGCGCTATCTCACCTCCGGCCCGACCTAGGTTCCCTCCGTGCACGGCGCTGTCATCGCAGGATCAGCCGTCCTCGGTCTCCTGGTGGGGTCGTTGCTGAACGTGCTCATCGATCGCGTGCCGCACGAGGCCCCCCTGCGCGGCGAACGCGATGGTGAGGCCAGCGCTCCGGTCTCGTGGTTAGGCCTTCCCGCCCAGCCATGGGTGCTCCGCCGGGGTCGCCACGCAGGCGAGCCCCTGCCAGCGCGCTGGCTGTGGGTGGAGGTCGTCACGGTGGCGGTGTTTGCCGAGCTGGCCGTCCGCTATGGCGATTCGTCGACGTTGGTCCCGTTGCTCGTGCTGGGCGCTTCGCTCGTGGCGGTGTCGGCCATCGACCTCGAGCTCCTCCGGATCCCCGATCGGATCACCTTCCCCACCTTGGCGCTGGCCGTCCCGCTGATCGTCGGCGTGTCGGTGCAGCAGGACATCCCCGACGCCGTTCAGGCAGCCCTGATCGGCAGCGGTGCCTACTTCTTGCTGCTGTTCACCACCCACATGATCTACCCGGCCGGGATGGGCTTCGGGGACGTGAAGCTGGCGCTGGTGATGGGCCTCTACCTGGGCTGGCTCGGCTGGACGCCGATGTTCCCGGTGGCGGGCCCGCTGCGGCTGGTGCTCTACGCCCTGATGCTCGGGTGCATCCTCGGGGTGGTGTTCGGTCTTGCCGTGCAGATCATCAGCAAGCGCAAAGGAGCCTTCCCCTTCGGGCCGGCGCTGGCGGCTGGCTGTCTCATCGTGGTCCTGTTCGCGGCCGATCTGCGGTCCTGATACAACGTCAGAACGAGAACACGTTCCAGTCGGAGCCGAGCACACCACGGGGGGACCGTTGGCCGTATCGACAGCGCGCGATCCGCTCGCCACCCGCGCCGACCTGGCGCGTTGGCTCAAGGCACGCACGGGGGCCGAAGCCGTCGAGGTGGGCGAGGTGAGCATCCCCGGCCTGTCGGGGTTCTCCAACGAGACGCTGCTGTTCGACGCCACCTGGGGCGACGCCGTCCACCGCCTCGTCATCCGGGTGGAGCCCACCGGCCACACCGTCTTCCCGGCCACCGCCTTCGACGCCCAGGTGCAGGTCATGCGGGCGCTGGCCGTCGAGGGCAGCGTGCCGGTGCCGCCGGTGCTGTGGTTCGAGCAGGGCACCGCCGTGCTCGGGTCCCGGTTCGTGTGCATGGAGCGCGTCGAGGGTGAGGTGCCGGCCGACAACCCCGGCTACCACGGCGAGGGGTGGATGACCGACCTGGATGAGGCCGGCCAGCGGCGCGTGTGGGAGAGCGGCCTCGACACGATGGCCGCCATCCATCGGCTCGATGCCCGCTCTCTGGGTCTCGACTGGCTGCGGCCGGTCACCCCCACGGAGCAGCTCCAGCTCGATCGGGACTATCGCAGCTTCGCCTGTGGCGAGGTCGCCTACCCGGTGGTCGATCGGGCCTTCGAGCTCCTCGCCGCCAGCGTCCCCCCGCCGGCGGGGCGCCCGGCGCTCTGCTGGGGCGACTCCCGCATCGGCAACATGATCTTCGGCGCCGATCAGCAGGTGGCGGCGGTGCTCGACTGGGAGATGGTGACCGCCGGCGACCCTACGCAGGATCTGGCCTGGTACCTCCTCCTCGACCGCCACCACACCATCGCCTTCGAGGTACCCAGGCTGCCAGGGCTGCTCAGCCGGGCCGAGTCGATCGTTCGTTGGGAGCAGGCCAGTGGCTACTCGGCCGAGCACCTCGAGTGGTACGAGCTCCTGGCTGCGGCCCGGTACGCGTCGGTGATGGTGCGCGTGATGATGCTGCTCGACTCCACCGGCGTCTTCCCTGGCGCAGCGGCGACGGCCTTCGAGCAGACCGGCACCCGCTTGCTCGGGGCGATGCTCGACGAGCGCTGCTGAACCTCGCCCCCGTCCAACCACCGCACCCGTTCAGGAGACCGATGCTCTCGCCCCTCGACGACCTGCCCATCCACCAGGTCGCCCAGCCCATCCGCCAGCCCGGCACCAGCGACCGCAACTTCTACGACCGCTACTACTTCAACTGCCACCCCTGCTCGGACGAGCTCTTCCTCATCATCGGCCAGGGGCAGTACCCGAACCTCGGCGTGCAGGACGCCTTCGCCCTTGTTCGTCGCGGCGACGAGCATCGGGTGGTGCGTGCGTCGCGCGAGCTCGGCCTCGACCGGCTGGACACGTCAGTCGGGCCCTTCAAGGTCGAGGTCATCGAGGGGCTGAAGACGCTGCGCTGCACGCTCGACGCCCCCGCGCACGGCCTGTCCTACGACCTCACCTGGGAGGGCTACGTCCCGGCCATCCAGGAGCCGCCTCACGTCGACCGCAACGCCAACGGCCGCGCCTTCCTCGACGCCTGCCGTCTCGCCCAGCTGGGCTCGTGGAGCGGGTGGATCGACGTCGACGGCGAACGCATGGACGTCACACCGGATCACTGGTGGGGGAGTCGCGACCGCTCGTGGGGCATCCGCCCCGTTGGCGAGGCGGAGGATCCCGGCAACCTGGCGGGCAAGCCGGGCACCGGGTTCCGCTGGCTGTACGCCCCCTTCCGCATGGAGGACCACGCGCTGGTGTTCATCTGCCAGGAGCGTGACGACGGGAGCCGGGTGCTGGAGGAGGCCGTGCGCCTCTGGCCTGATGGTCGGGTCGACCACCTCGGCCGGCCCGAGCACGACCTGACCTGGGACGCCAAGGGCCCGGGCCTCTTCGGCCTGGTGCAGGGGGGCACCTTGCGCCTCGGCGACGTGGTGGTGGAGGTGGAGCCGGTCCTGCCGGTCCACGTCGGCGTCGGCACCGGGTACGGCTTCGACGGCGATGGCTGGAAGCACGGTGCCTACCAGGGCGAGCTCGAGGTCCAGGGAAAGCTCTGGGACCTGTCGACCGAAGAGGGCAAGGGGGCCATGTTCGGCATCGTCGACAACGTCGCCAAGTTCACCAGCAACGGCCAAACAGGCTGGGGTCTCCTCGAGCACCTGTACCTCTAGCTCTCGTCCAACAGGTTCCTTCCAGAGATGGGTCCACGAGTACCGTCGTCTCATGC
Source organism: Acidimicrobiales bacterium (assembly GCA_039927735.1). Lineage (GTDB taxonomy): Bacteria > Actinomycetota > Acidimicrobiia > Acidimicrobiales > VFJN01 > VFJN01. Next base: position 10,949 of record JBDSUN010000122.1, read on the forward strand.
TCAGGTTCCTGACGGCGGGCGAGTCGCATGGGCGGGCGCTGGTCGTGATCGTGGAGGGGCTGCCGGCGGGGCTGTCCTTGTGCACCGAGGAGGTGCAGGCCGAGCTGGCTCGGCGGCGGCTCGGGTACGGGCGGGGTCCGCGCATGAAGTTCGAGCAGGACGAGGTCACCATCATCGGGGGGGTGCGGCACGGGCTGACCCTCGGGTCGCCGGTGGCCATCGAGGTGGGCAACAGCGAGTGGGACCGCAACCCGGACAAGTGGCAGAAGGAGATGTCGGTGCGGGCGGAGGACGGACCCACCCAGGCGCCCCTCACCCAGGTGCGGCCCGGGCACGCCGACCTGGCGGGCATGCAGAAGTACGGGCTCACCGATGCGCGCGACGTCCTCGAACGAGCCTCCGCCCGCGAGACGGCCGCCCGGGTGGCGGCCGGCACCGTCGCCAAGGCGCTCCTGGCCGAGCTCGACATCGATGTGCTCAGCCATGTCGTCCAGATGGGTTCGGCCCGATCGAAGGGGGCCCATCGGCCCGTCCCCGCCGACCTGGCCCAGGTGGACGAGTCGCCGGTTCGGTGCTTCGACGCCGCCGCCGAGGAGGCGATGGTGGCCGAGATCAAGGCGGCGGCCAAGGACGGTGACAGCCTCGGCGGGATCGTCGAGGTGCTGGCCTACGGCGTGCCGGTGGGGCTCGGCAGCCACGTGCACTGGGACCGCAAGCTCGACTCGCTCCTGGCCCAGGCCCTCATGTCGATCCAGGCCGTGAAGGGCGTGGAGATCGGCGACGGCTTCGAGGTGGCCGGTCGCCGGGGGAGCGAAGCCCACGACCCCATCAGCTGGGACGCCGACAACGCCGCCTACACGCGCGACTCGGCACTGGCCGGGGGCGTGGAGGGCGGCATCTCCACCGGCGAGGTGCTCGTCGCCCGCGTCGCCATGAAGCCGCTGGCCACCCTGAACCGCCCAACGCTGAAGACCGTCGACACCGCAACAAAGAAGGCGGCGGTGTCGTTCAAGGAGCGCACGGACGTGACTGCCGTACCGGCCATGGGCGTGGTGGCCGAGACCATGGTGGCCCTGGTCCTGGCCGACGAGGCCACCCGCAAGTTCGGCGGCGACTCGATGGCTGAGCTGCGGCGCAACCGCGACGCGTTTGTCGCGTCACTCGGTTGACGGTGGCGAACCACGTCGTGCTGGTGGGCCTGATGGGCTCCGGCAAGACGACGGTGGGCAGGCGGCTGGCCGTTCGGCTCGACCGGCACTTCGTGGATGCCGACGCGGCGCTCGAGGAGATCGCCGACCGCACGATCGCGGAGATCTTCGAGCAGGATGGGGAGGCTGCGTTCCGTGACCTCGAGTCCGACACCCTCGAGGAGCTGCTCGAGCATCACGAACCCTGCGTGATCGCCAGCGGGGGAGGCCTCGTGCTGCGGTCCGACAACCGCGCCCGGCTGCGCCGCCGGGATGTCACCGTGGTGCTCCTCGACGCCGGCCCCCGGTTCCTCGCCAGCCGGGTGGAGGGCAGGCCGCATCGCCCGTTGCTGCATGGCCCCGAGTCGACCATCGACGTCTTGACCCGGCTTCACGCCGACCGAGCGCCCCTCTATGCGGAGGTGGCTGACCTGACGGTGCCGGTGGAGCCGTTCCACGCCAGCGAGGACAAGCCGAAGCGGGCCCTCGCCGAGCGCATCGCCGAGCTGGTCGTCGCCCACGAGGGCCAGGTGTCGGCGTGATCACCCTCGAGGTCGCCCTCGCTGACCGCTCCTACCCGGTCTTGGTGGGGCCCGGCGCCAGCATGGAGCTGGGCAGCGTCCTGCCCGCCTCCGCGACGCGCGCCGCCATCGTCACCCAGCGGGGCATCGGCATGTCCGTCGACCCGGGTCGCGAGCACCGGAGCTTCGAGATCCCCGACGGCGAGGCCACCAAGACCCTCGCCACCGTCGAGCGGCTGTGTCGCGACTGGGCGACCTGGGGGCTCACCCGCGCCGACGTGGTGGTGGCCGTCGGCGGAGGACTGGTGACCGATCTGGCCGGCTTCGCCGCCGCCAGCTACCACCGTGGGGTGCCGGTCGTCCACGTGCCCACGACCCTGCTCGGCATGGTGGACGCCGCCATCGGCGGGAAGACCGGCGTGAACCTGCCGGAGGGCAAGAACATGGTCGGCGCCTTCTGGCAGCCCAGCGCCGTGCTCTGCGACACGGATGCCCTCGCCACCCTGCCCCCACGCGAGGTTCGCTCTGGCCAGGGCGAGCTGGCCAAGTACCACTTCCTGGCCGACACCGACCTGCTGGCCCTCGACCTCGGAGAGCGCATCGCCGCAGCGGTGCGCATCAAGGCCGACGTGGTGGCGGCCGACGAGCGGGAGGACCCCGACCAGCGACGGGGCCGCGCCATCCTCAACTACGGCCACACCCTCGCCCATGCCCTCGAGATCGAGACCGCCCACGACCTGCGTCACGGTGAGGCGGTGGCCATCGGCCTGGCCTATGCCGCCGCCCTCGCTCGGCGGTTGGGGCGCATCGACGAGCACCGGGTGGCCGAGCACCACCGCGTGCTGGCCGCCTACGAGCTCGACGCCGCTCTGCCGGAAGGCGTCGACCACGACCGGCTGGTCGGGTTGATGGGTCGGGACAAGAAGGCCGTCCACGGCCTCACCTTCGTGCTGGACGGCCCGGATGGCGTCGGGGTGGTGTCCGGCGTCGCCGAGGCCGATGCTCGCAACGCCCTGGAGGATCTCGCATGACCGCCATCGTCCTGCTCCTGAGCGGGCCCAACCTCAACCTCCTCGGGGAACGCGAGCCGGCCATCTACGGCACGGCCACCCTCGAGGACCACGTGGCCTCCGCTCGGGCGGTGGCCGAGACGCACGACCTCACCCTCGAGCACGTCCAGTCCAACCACGAGGCCGACCTCGTCGACGCCGTCCACGCCGCTCGTGACCGGTGCGCTGCCATCGTCGTCAACGCCGGCGCCCTCACGCACTACGGCCGATCCCTGCAGGACGCGCTGGCCAGCTTCGACGGGCCCATCGTCGAGCTCCACCTCTCCAACCCGGCGGCTCGCGAGGACTGGCGGCACACCTCCGTGCTCGCCCCGGTGGCGACGGCGGTCATCGCCGGCCTCGGCGGGCACGGGTACCCGATGGCCATCGCCGCCGTGGCGAGGCTCCTGGCATGACGTTGCCGGCCATGGACGTGGCCGTCCGCACAGATCGCCTGCGGGCGTCATTGGACGACGCTGGCTGCGACACGCTGCTCGTCACCCACCTCACCAACATCCGCTACCTCACCGGCTTCACTGGCTCCGCCGCCCAGCTGCTGGTCCAGCCCCACGCCCTCACCTTCGTGACGGACGGGCGGTATGCGGAGCAGGCAGCGGGGCAGCTCCATGACGCCGGCGTGCACGGCGAGGTCGTCATCGGGCGGACCGTTGCCGCCCAGCGCGAGCTGGTCCAGGAACGAGCCGGCGATGCGAGTGCCATCGGCCTCGAGGCGGAGCAGGTCACCTGGGCCGACCAGCGGTGCTTCGCCACCGAGTGGTTCCCCTCGGCGGAGCTCGTGGCGACGAGCGGCCTCGTCGAACAGCTCCGGATCGTGAAGGACGAGGGCGAGGTGGCGCGGATCGAAGCCGCCTGCGCCATCGCCGACGCGGCGCTGGCGGCCGTCGGCCCGCTCCTGGAGAAGGGGCCCACCGAGGCCGCCTTCGGCCTGGCCCTCGACGCCGAGGTGCGACGCCAAGGGGCCGACGACATCAGCTTCGAGACCATCGTGGCGGCGGGGCCGAACGGCTCGCGCCCTCACCACAGCCCGTCGGCGCGCGTGATCGAGCGCGGCGATCTCGTCGTCATCGACTTCGGGGCTCTCGTGGACGGCTACCACTCGGACATGACCCGCACCATCGCGGTGGGCGGCCACCATGCCCTCGATGACACCCAGCGGCGCATGGTCTCGGTGGTGAGGGAGTCGCAGGCCGCCGGCGTGGTCGCCGTGCGGAGCGGGGCGAGCACGCGGGAGGTGGACGCCGCCTGCCGGGAGATCATCGCCGCCGCTGGGTGGGGCGAGGCCTTCGTGCACGGCACCGGCCACGGGGTGGGCCTCGACATCCACGAGGACCCGAGGGTGTCGTGGGCCGCCGATGCTACGCTCGCCCCCGGCTACGTCGTCACCGTCGAACCGGGCGTCTACCTCCCCGGCCACGGCGGGGTGCGCATCGAAGACACCGTCGTGGTCACCGAATCCGGGTGCCGCACCCTGACGCGTGCCCCCAAGACCTGATCGAGGTGCGAGTGCGATGGCCGCAGTCTCCAGCAACGACCTGAAGCGAGGCATGTCGCTCGACCTGCCCGATGGGCTCTTCCAGGTCGTCGACTTCCAGCACGTCAAGCCCGGCAAGGGCGGCGCCTTCGTGCGCACCACCTTGCGGAACCTGCGCAACGGCGGCCAGTCGGACCGCACGTTCCGCGGCGACGAGAAGCTCGAGCAGGCCGTCATCGACAAGCGGGAGATGCAGTACCTCTTCCGGGATGCCGGCGACTACGTCTTCATGGACAACGAGAGCTACGAGCAGCTCAACGTTCCCCCGGCGTCCTTGGCCCACGCCGCCAACTACATCGTGGACGGCTCCACCGTCGTGCTCCAGATGTACGGGGACGAGATCGTGGGATCGGACCTGCCGGCCGCCGTCGAGCTCAACGTGGCCGAGACGGAGCCCGGGGTGCAGGGCGACCGCGTGTCGGGTGCTCGCAAGCCCGCCACCCTCGAGACCGGGCTCACCCTGCAGGTGCCACTCTTCGTGAACCCGGGCGACCGCATCAAGGTGGACACCCGCACGGCCGAGTACATCACGCGAGCTTGAGCATGACCCTCGCCGAGGAACGCCGCGGCGCACGCGAGCGCGCCCTCGGCCTCCTCTACGAGGCGGAGACGAAGGGCTGCACGGGCACCGAGGTGCTGGCCGCCCTCCCCGTCCCGGCCGACGACTTCGCGGCGGCGCTGGTGGAGGCCGTCGACGAGCACCACGAGCGCATCGACGGCCTGCTGGGGGAGTTTGCCAAGGGGTGGAGCGTCGCCCGCATGCCGGCCCTCGACCGGGCGGCGCTGCGCATGGGCACGGCCGAGCTGATGACCCGCCCCGACGTGCCGACCGCCGTCGTGCTCAACGAGACGGTGGACCTGGCCAAGCGCTTCTCCACCGACGACTCCGGTCGGTTCGTGAACGGCCTCCTGGCCAAGATCGCCACCGAGGTCCGTCCGGAGGGGTAAGGTCCCCCTCTGACGTTAAGCGGGTCCCGTGAGGCCCGGACGGCAGGAAGGAAGTCGCACTTGGCTGAACGCGAACGACGCTCCACGCCCCCCTACGGGGGCGTGTTCGTTGCCCGGGCGCAAGTCATGGACGCCGATGACGTCCGGCGGGCGATCTGGCGGATGGCCCATGAGGTCATCGAGCACAACCACGGCCTCGAGGCCGTGGTCCTGGTGGGGCTGCAGACCGGTGGGGTCGGCCTGGCCGAGGCCTTCGCCGATGCCCTGGGCGAGATCGACGGCACCATCCCACCGGTGGGCACCCTCGATGTGGCCATGTTCCGTGACGACATCGGCATCCGCCCAGTGCTGCCCGAGGAGGTCACCGACATTCCCGTCGACCTCGACGGTGCCATCGTCGTGCTGGTGGACGACGTGCTCTTCACCGGCCGCACCATCCGGGCCGCCCTCGACGCTCTCAACGCCTACGGGCGACCCCGAGCCGTGCAGCTGGCCGTCATGGTCGACCGGGGTCATCGGGAGCTCCCCATCCGGCCGGACTACGTGGGCAAGAACCTGCCCACGCGGCGGGACGAGATGGTGAACGTCAGCCCGCAAGGCGTGGATCTCGGCGAGGTGGTGAAGGCGTGAAGCACCTCCTCTCCATTGCCGATCTCACGCGCGCCGACATCGAGCAGGTCCACAAGCTCACCGACACCTTCACCGAGGTGAGCAAGCGCTCGATCCCCAAGGTGCCGGCCCTACGCGGCAAGAACGTGGTGTGGCTCTTCTACGAGGACTCCACCCGCACCCGGCTCAGCTTCGAGCAGGCGGCCAAGCGGCTGTCGGCCGACACGATGACCTTCAGCGTCGGCTCCTCGTCGGTGAAGAAGGGCGAGTCCCTACGAGACACCGTCCTCACCATCGAGGCCATGGGCGTCGACGCCATCGTGGTTCGGCACTCGTCGGCCGGGGTGCCCTGGCAGATCGCCGAGTGGCTCGATGGGCGCGTCAGCGTCGTCAACGCTGGCGACGGCTGGCACGAGCACCCCACCCAGGCCCTGCTCGACAGCTACACCATCCGCGAGGAGCGTGGCTCGCTCGACGGCCTGCACATCGGGATCATCGGCGACGTCAAGCACAGCCGCGTCGCTCGCTCCGACGTGCTCGCCTACACCGCCCTCGGGGCAGAGGTGACCCTCGTCGCGCCGCCCACGCTCCTCCCGCCTTCTCTCGAGGGCTGGCCGGTGCGGGTGAGC
>JBDSUN010000123.1:0-10504 GCA_039927735.1 Acidimicrobiales bacterium
GCCCTGGAGCGCCTCACCGCCTACGCCGGAGGCGCCACCAGGCCCGTCGGCGACCTGCTCCCCGGTGCCTGAGGCGAGCGCCTACGTGACCCGGCCACGTGGGAGGTCTCGTGGCGAGGTCGCCCACCGGCGCGGAGGAGCGTAGGTGCCGTCGGCCAAGACCGAGATCACCGAGATCGTCACGGGCCTGGCCATCACCGGGGTCGCCACCATCGGCGAGGGGCTGGCCGCGAGGGCTGTCGCCCACGTCAGCGACGCCGGGTGGGAGCGCCTCGCCGACCTCGAGCGAAGGGGTCAGCACCGCCAGGAGTTCCTGGCCGCCTGGGCCAACGGGAAGGCCTTCCTCGGCGCGGCCGGCGGCCTACGGGGTCGGCCGCCCCGCCTGGTGGAGTGGAGGGGCCCCACCCAGGCGCCCGGCGACGAGGTCGCACCGGCCGACCTCCGCATCGACCACGTGTGGCTCGTCAGCTGCAAGTACCTGTCCAAGGTGCTGGCCAATGCCGCCCCCGCCCGCCTGTTCGATCGCGGTCTGGCCGGCGGTCCCTCCCGAACCGCCGGCGACTGGTACGCGGAGGTCGCTCCGCGCTCGTACCAGGCGCTCTTCGCGGCGGTCCGCCTCGAGCTCGGCACTCGGGCCGCGCTGCCGCCTCATGCCGGTGATGTCACCGCCGCCCACCGTGCCGAGCTGCGGGCCTACCTCGACGCGGGGTGGTCGCCCGAGGCGCAGGCCGCCTACCGCGCCTTGGCCGTCGACGTCGGCAAGGCCTCGGCCGCCCGATGGCGCGCCGCCCTGGCCAGGAAGCCTGACGCCGAAGCCATCCTCTGGCGCCTGCTGCGCATCGGCAGCGCGCCGTACTTCGTGCTCGGCGCCCAGCGCGATCGCACGCTGCGCCTGCGGGTGATGACGCCGTGGGACTGGCGGCAAGCCTACGAGCTGAAGCGCTTCGACGTGTGGGGCGACGACGCCGGCCAGCCGCAGGTGCGCTGGCAGGCACGAGTACGAGAGCGAGCCACCGGGGAGGAACGGGTCATCGACGGCCACGTCGAGGTCCGCTGGAGCCACGGCCGCTTCGGCAAGCCGCCCGAAGCGAAGGCCTACCTCGACACCCCTCACCACCGGGTCCCCGGCTACGTCCCCCTGGTGTGAGGATCTGTCCACAGATCCCGTCAGGGTGCCTCGGCGACGGCCTTGAGGTGCTCGAGGGTCTGGCGCATGCCGGCTCGCATCTCGTCGTCGTGCGCGTCGACACCGCCCAGGACGAGCTTGGAGAACACTCGGGCGACCAGCGGGCGGTCCTTGAAGGCGGCTCGGCCCTCGGTGACGACGGTGCCGCTGCTGTCCGCCTCGAGGCGGTAGGTCCAACGGGTGCCGCTCTGCTGCGTCTCGAACGCGAACGCCCGACCGGGATCGGCCTCGACGACCTTGTTGGTGGTCGACCAGCGGGCGATGCCTCGCTTGTTGGTCCCCTTGAAGGACGCCCCCACGGCCGGGCCCGTGGCGCCGTCCAGCCACTTGCCGCCGGTGCACTCGGGGCTCAATCGACCCATCTGGGCGATGTCGGTGACGATGGCGTAGACGCGCTCCGGGGGCGCTCCGATCCGGAGGGAGACCTCGTCGGCAGGTTGGCTGGTTTCGTGGGGCCCGGGCATGTGCGGACGGTACCGCACCGGCGATAGCGTCGAGCTGACGGGGCCGTGCCTGCGGCCCGATCCACCACAGGGGGCCATCCAGTGCAGGAGCACGACAAGATCTACATCGACGGCGCATGGGTGCCGTCGAGCGGGACGGGCACCATCGACGTGTTCGATTCCACCAACGGTGAGGTGTTCGGGCGCATCCCCGAAGGCACTGCCGCCGACGTGGATGCCGCCGCCAAGGCCGCCCACGCCGCCTTCCCGGAGTGGGCCGCCAAGAGCCCCGAGGAGCGGGCCAAGTACTGCACCCGCATTGCCGAGGGCCTCGGCGCCCGCATGGATGAGATCGCCACCGTGGTCACGCGTGAGGCCGGCATGCCCAAGTGGCTCAGCCTCATGGTGCAGGCCGGCCTGCCCATCAACTCCTTCAACACCGCGGCAGCCGTGGCCGAGAGCTACGAGTACGAGACCACCGTGGGCAACAGCCTCGTGGTGAAGGAGCCCATCGGGGTCGTGGGTGCCATCACGCCGTGGAACTACCCGCTCCACCAGATCGCCGCGAAGGTCGCCTACGCCATGGCGGCCGGCTGCACCGTCGTGCTCAAGCCGAGCGAGGTCGCGCCGATCGACGCCTTCATCCTGGCCGAGGTCATCGACGACGCCGGCGTCCCCGCCGGCGTGTTCAACCTCGTCACCGGCACCGGCGCCGAGGTCGGCAACGCCATCTCCACCCATCCGCTGATCGACATGGTGTCCTTCACGGGCTCCACCCGGGCTGGCAAGGCGGTGGCTGCAGCCGCCTCCGAGAACCTCAAGCGGGTGGCCCTGGAGCTGGGTGGCAAGTCGGCGAACATCCTGCTCGACGACCTCGACGACGAGGGCTTCGAGAAGGCCGTGCGCGACGGCGTGGGCAAGGCCTACCTGAACTCGGGCCAGACCTGCACCGCCCTCACCCGCATGCTCGTGCCCACCAGCCGCCTGGCCGATGCCGAGCGCTTCGCCGCCGACGAGGTGGAGACGAAGTTCCAGCCGCAGGACCCCTTCGCCGACTTCGCCATGCTCGGACCGCTGTCGAGCCAGGCCCAGGTCGACCGGGTGACGCAGTACATCCAGAAGGGCATCGACGAGGGCGCCAAGCTCGTCACCGGTGGGCCGGAGCGGCCCGAAGGCCTGGAGGCCGGCTACTTCGTCAAGCCGACGGTCTTCTCCGAGGTCCGCAACGACATGACCATCGCCCAGGAGGAGATCTTCGGGCCGGTCCTGTCGATCCTCCCGTACGACACCGACGAGGCCGCCATCGACATCGCCAACGACTCGCCCTACGGCCTGTCGGGCGGGGTGTGGGCGGCCGACGCCGAGCGGGCCAAGGGCGTGGCCCGCAAGATCCGCACGGGCCAGATCGAGGTCAACGGCGGCGCCTTCAACCCCAACGCCCCCTTCGGTGGCTACAAGCAGTCGGGCTACGGCCGTGAGTACGGCACCCACGGCTTCGAGGAGTTCCTCGAGACCAAGGCCATGCAGCTGTAGCGCGCAGCCCGTTGTGCGATGGCCGCCCTGAGGGCGGCCATCGTGCGTTTTCGGGCTCTAGCGGCGGCTCACTAGGTTGGGGCCCATGGCCGACCTCAAGGACCCTGTCCGAGTTGCCGTCACCGGGGCGGCCGGGCAGATCGGGTACTCGCTGCTGTTCCGGATCGCGTCGGGTTCGATGCTCGGCCCCGATCAGCCGGTGATCCTGCAGATGCTGGAGATCACGCCTGCACTCGAGGGGCTGCGCGGCGTGGCCATGGAGCTGGAGGACTGTGCCTTTCCCCTGCTGGCTGGGATGGTCCAGACCGATGACGCCGACACCGCCTTTGGTGATGTGGACGTCGCCCTGCTGGTCGGGGCGATGCCCCGCAAGGAGGGGATGGAGCGCTCCGACCTGCTGAGCGCCAACGGTGGCATCTTCAAGCCGCAGGGTGAGGCCCTCTCCCGCAGTGCCCAGCGGGACGTGAAGGTCCTGGTGGTCGGCAACCCCGCCAACACCAACGCCCTCATCGCCCAGCGCAACGCCAAGGACCTCGATCCCGGCCGCTTCACCGCCATGGTGCGCCTCGACCACAACCGGGCCATCGCCCAGCTGGCCGCCAAGGCGGGCGTCCATGGCACGTCGGTCACCAACATGACGATCTGGGGCAACCACTCGGCCACGCAGTACCCCGACGTCATCCACGCCAACGTCGACGGACAGCCTGCGTTCACCGCCATCGGCGCCGACCAGTCGTGGCTCGAAGATGACTTCATCCCCATCGTGCAGCAGCGCGGCGCCGCCATCATCAAGGCGCGTGGCTCGTCGTCGGCGGCCTCGGCGGCCAACGCCGCCGTCGACCACATCCGCTCCTGGGTCGGCGGCACCCCGGAGGGCGATTGGGTGTCGATGGGCGTGGTGAGCGATGGCTCCTACGACGTCCCCGAAGGCGTCATCTCAGGCTTCCCCTGCACGGCCAAGGACGGCGAGTACCAGATCGTCCAAGGCCTCGACATCGACGACTTCAGCCGGACGAGGATCGACCAGAGCACCCAAGAGCTCGTCGACGAGCAGGACGCCGTCAAGGACCTCGGCCTGATCTGAGGATCGGCTACTTCAGGAACTTCGAGGTCGTGTTATCAGCCAGGACCTTGCCACCGGTCTGACAGGTGGCGCAGTAGGCCACCGTGTAGCGGCTGTACTCGACGGCGCGGACCGTATCGCCGCACGCCGGGCAGGGTTCGCCGACGCGGTGGTGGACGTTGGAGGGGCGTTGGGCGGACGAGCTCATCTCGGTGAGGCCCCGTTCGAAGGCCAGGCCCTCGTTGATGCAGACGCCGATGGCCTCGGCGAGCTGCGCCACGTCGTCGTGATCGAGCTTGGCCGTGCTAGCGAACGGTGAGAGCCGGGCTCGGTGGCAGACCTCGTTGGCCAGCAAGCGGCCCAGCCCGGCGATGATGTGCTGGTCGCGCAGGAAGCCGTGGAGGCGCATGGGGTGCTCCTGCAGGAGCGCGGAGAGCTGGGACCTGTCGACGCCGTCGGCGTCCGGGCCGAGGCCGAGGAGCGGGGCTTGGTCCTCTGGGTCGCCGGCCAGGACCCACACGCCGGCCTTGCGCTCGGTCCCCGCCTCGGTGAGCAGCAGCGCCCGGCCATCGGCGAACCGCCAGCGGGCCTGACCGAATCGGGGCTTGGCCGCCTGCTTCTCATCCGGCTTCAGTCGCCCACCTTGCATCAGGTGCACGACGAAGGTGGCAACCCCGAAGTCGAGCAGCAGGTGCTTGCCCCGGCGACCCACGAACACGAGCTCCTTGCCGTAGGCGGCCTCCGGCGGCGGCGAGGCCGTCTTCAGTGCGGTGAAGGCGAGGGGGGTGAAGCGCTCGAGCGGCGCCGTCGCGAAGGCCGCATCGAGGCGCTCGGCGTGCGCCTGGATCTCGGGTAGCTCAGGCACGAACGGTCGCGAACACGTCGTCGATGGCGGCCAAGTCCCCGGCTCGTTCGATCACCGCCCTCAGGTCGCCCCCGAGCCGGAGGCGTCCCTCCATGAAGGCGGCCTGGGCGGACAGCTCGCCCCGATGGATGGCCCGAGCCGTGGCGAGGTCCTGGGTGAAGGTCACGTCGGCATGGTCGCAGCGCCCACGACGGACCGCCATCGTCCCGCCGGCCACCTCGACGGCGTAGGCCACCTCGACGCCGTCGGGCCCGTCTGGGATCACCTGCTGCACCACCAGTCGGAGCTCAGGCGGGAGCTCGGCCTCTCGGGCCGCCGCGCCCAGCTCGTCGAGCCATCGATCGGTGAGGAACCCAGCCACGAGGGAGGACGCTACCGAAGCCTCACGGCCGGCCGACGCAGCCGTCTAGGTTCGGCGGATGCGAGAGATCGGACGAGGAGCCAAGGTCTTCGATGCGGCGGCGGTGCGGGGGCGCTTCCTGGCCGTGGAGGGCCCAGATGACGTGCTCGAGCTGATGGACGCGGGCGCCGAGGGCGTGGTGGCGCTGGTGCGGGACGCGGGCGCCACGTTCCTGGCGCCGATCTACCACGAGCTGACTGCCATCATCTGCACGAGCGGCACCGTCCGCAGCCACATCGGCATCGTCAGCCGCGAGTTCCAGGTGCCGTGCGTCATGGCGTGCTCGTTCTCCGACGAGGAGCCGGCCGCCGGCGCCGAGGTCGAGCTCGACTGCTCGGAGGCCGAGGCGGTCGTGCGTGTCTGAGGGGGAAGCGCCTGTCGAGCTGGCCAACCGGCTCATCCGCTACCACGCGCCGATCTCCAAGGCGCTGACGGAGGAGCGGACGTCGCTCGAGAGCGCGCTGATCCCGGTGACGGCCTACATCGTGGTGGCCTGCGCCGAGTCCTACCTCCGCTACCCGGAGATGATGCGGAAGATCGACGCCGCCATGCCGGCGGAGGAGATCGGCCGCCGGGCGCGACGGCCGGGGTGCCAGGTCGACCCGTGCTACCTGTGGTCGATTGCCAACTTCTTCCTGCTCGGCCGCAAGATCATGACCATGATCAACCCCGTCGACGACGACCCGGTCGAGACAGCCACCGTGCTCGACTTCTGGGAGCGGGCGGCGTCGGCCTACCGCGCCGACGACACCCGGCAGGCTTGGGACACCGGCACCTCGCGCATCTACGACGATGCCACCGTGGAGACGCTGCTCGCCGGCGCCGTCGCCATCACCGACGACGGGCATCGCTCCGACGTGAAGCGCTTCAACGCAACCCTCGTCAACCACCTGTTCCTGCTCTACTTCGACACGCGGGCCGGCTACGGGGACACCGGGCCCTACCCGGTGCCTGGCCACCCCGGCCAGACGTTGCTGGTGCGCGACTTCTACCGCTTGTCGCACGGAGACTTTCCCTGGTCTGACGTGGCTGCTGACGTGCCGTACCACCACCTCACCGCGGCCCTGGTGCTCGAGGACGTGCAGAGCACCTACACGGACTTCGGCACCTCCAACCACGATCCCGAGGACTACCTCGACCGGCTGGTGGCCTTCGGGCTCTACACCACCGACGGCCTCGCCGCGGGCGAGCTGCGAGCGGTGCCCGCGGAGGAGCAGCATGGAATCGTGGCGGCCGTGCGCGCCGCCCAGTCGCGCCACTACCGCAACATCGCGGCCATGGATCGCGACGAGAAGATCCGAGCGGGCGCCTACGTCTACTTCAGCTTCCTGCGTCCGTTCGCCGAGCTGGCCGGCGTGGCCGACGAGCTGGACTGGTCCGTGCCGCGCGACCTGCCCGAGCCCCTGTACGAGCTGCTGTCGGCCACGCAAGGCGACAACGCCGGGGTGCCGCTGGACGAGACCTACTACGAGCCCTTCCCGGAGGTGTCCGAGTGACCCAGCATCCACCTGCGGTCGAGCTCACGCCGGCCGACGAGCTGGCTCACCCGCCGGGTCCGGAGCGCCTCTGGGGGGAGTCGTGGTACTTCGACTTCACCAACCGGGAAGGCACCCTCGGCGGCTACGTGCGGCTCGGCCTCTACCCCAACCTGGGGTTGGCCTGGTACTGGGGGTGTCTCGTGGGGGAGGGCCGTCCCCTCGTCACGGTCATCGACCACGAGGTGCCGTTGCCCACGGCGCCCTCGCTCGAGATCCGAGCGGAGGGCCTCTGGGCCGACCACACCGTGGAGACCCCCTATGAGCACATGACGCTGGGTTGCGAGGCGTTCGCCGTAGGAGTCGACGACCCATCGGCGGTGTACGGCGATCTCCGTGGCGATCGAGTGCCCTTCGGCCTCGACCTCGAGTGGGAGACGGACCGCGAGGGTCTCTACCCCTGGATCGGGACGACGCGCTACGAGGTGTCCTGCAACGTCCACGGCGAGATCCTCGTCGGCGACGAGACGATCGACTTCGACGGCATCGGCCAGCGCGACCACAGCTGGGGGGTGCGTGACTGGTGGGGTCTGGGCTGGGTCTGGACCGCGGGCGGGCTCGAGGACGGCACCCGCTTCCACACCACTCGGATCCGGGTACCGGGATCGGAGGGCTTCGCGCCCGGCTACGTCATGGCGCCGGGGGGCGGGGTCGAGCAGATCGACGTCTGCACGGCGGAGGAAGAGGTAGGCGAGCACGGCTTCCCGACGGGAGCCCGCATCGTCTGCGGCCCGTTGGACATGGCCGTCGAGCCTCGCTACTTCAGCCCCGTCCACCTCGTCGACGACGACGGGTCCGGCCCTCGCCACGCCCGCTTCCCCCGGGCGCTCTGCCGGTTCGAGACCACCGACGGTCGGTCCGGCGTCGGCTGGACCGAGTGGAACCAGCCGACTGGCTGATCTGACCGACGGGTGAGGTCGTCGGTACCCTCGTCCGGTGCTCGCCGCCCTCTTCGCCCTGCTCCCGGACTTCCTGGACCCCGACAAGCTCATCGACACCTTCGGGTTGCTCGGCATCTTCCTGATCGTGTTCGCCGAGTCGGGGCTGCTGGTTGGGTTCTTCCTCCCGGGCGATTCGCTGCTGTTCACGGCCGGGTTCCTCGCCTCCGGTCCGTCCAGCGTGTCCGACTCGCTGCACCTCCCGCTCATCCCGCTGCTGGTGGGCACGTGGGTGGCAGCCGTGGCCGGTGACCAGGTGGGCTACCTGTTCGGTCAGCGAGTCGGCCCGGCCCTGTTCCGGCGTCCCGACTCGCGGTTCTTCAAGCAGGAGAACATCGACAAGGCCCAGGCCTTCTTCGGCAGGCACGGCCCCAAGGCCATCGTCCTGGCCCGCTTCGTGCCCATCGTGCGCACCTTCACGCCGATCACGGCCGGGGTGAGCCGAATGGAGTACCGGACCTTCGTCACCTTCAACCTGATCGGCGGCACCCTCTGGGCCTTCGGGGTGACGCTGCTGGGCTACTTCCTCGGCCAGATCGAGGTCGTCGAGTCGAACCTCGAGATCGCCATCCTGATCGTGGTGGCCATCAGCTGCGCCCCCATCGTCGTGGAGGTGCTCCGGTCCCGCCGGAACCGCAAGGTGGCCGCCGTCGTCGTCCACGACCTCACCGACCCCGACCTCGGCGACCTCGTCGAGGAGGCCCGGGACCCCGACGGCAGGGTCTAGAGCCCGGAGTCGTCAGCTCTGGCCGGCCAGCTTGCGGTTCTTGAGCTGGGCCTTGACGTAGTCGCGGTTCATGTAGGCGATGAAGTCGATGGAGATCTCCTTCGGGCAGGCCTCCTGGCACTCGCCGTGGTTGGTGCAGGAGCCGAAGAAGGTCTCCATCGTGTCGACCATGGCCTGGGTGCGCTGGTAGCGCTCCGCTTGACCCTGCGGAAGCAGGTTGAGGTGGTTGAGCTTGGCGGAGGTGAAGAGCTGGGCGGCGCTGTTGGGGCAGGCGGCCACGCAGGCGCCGCAGCCGATGCAGGCAGCCGCGTCCATGGCGGCGTCAGCCACCTCTTTGGGGATGGGGGTGAGGTTGGCGTCGGGCGCCGCCCCGGTGGGGGCGGTGATGTAGCCGCCGGCTTCCACGATCTGGTCGAAGGCCGAACGGTCGACGACGAGGTCCTTGAGGACCGGAAAGGCCCGGGCCCGCCACGGCTCGATGAAGATTTCGTCGCCGTCGGCGAACTTGCGCATGTGGAGCTGGCAGGTGGCGGTGCCCTGCTGGGGGCCGTGGGCCTGGCCGTTGATCATCATCCCGCAGGAGCCGCAGATCCCCTCACGACAGTCGTGCTCGAAGGCGATCGGCTCCCGACCCTCGGCGTTGAGGCGCTCGTTCACGAGGTCGAGCATCTCGAGGAAGCTCATCTCCTCCGAGACGTCGGGGGCGTCGTAGGTCTCCATGGCGCCAGTGGCCTCAGGGCCGGCCTGGCGCCAGACGTGGAGCTTCACGTGCATGGGATCGTCGCTGCCTTTACTTGTACGAGCGCTGGGTGAGGTGGACGTTGTCGAAGGTGAGCGGCTCCTTGTGGAGGGCAGGGACGCCGCCCTCGCCGCCCCATTCCCAGGCCGCCACATGGGCGTACTCGTCGTCGTTGCGCAGTGCCTCGCCCTCTGGCGTCTGGCTCTCCTCGCGGAAGTGGCCGCCGCAGGACTCCTCCCGGGCCAGCGCGTCGCGCACCATGAGCTCGCCGAGCTCGAAGAAGTCGGCCACCCGGCCGGCCCGCTCCAGGCTCTGGTTCATGGGCCCGTCGCCGAGCACCCGGACGTCCTTCCAGAACTCCTCCCGCAAGGCGGGGATCTCCGACAGCGCCTTCTCCAGGCCGGTGCGGTTGCGAGCCATGCCGCAGTAGTCCCACATGATCTTGCCGAGCTCGCGGTGGTAGTGGTCAACAGACTTGGTGCCGCCGATCGACAGGAACCGCTTCACCCGATCGTCGACGGACTGCTGGGCCTCGGCGAACGACGGGTCGTCCACCCGGACCGGCGCGGATCCGAGCAGGCCGGCCAGGTAGTTGGCCAGGGTGTAGCTGATGACGAAGTACCCGTCGGCCAGCCCCTGCATCAGGGCCGAGGCGCCGAGGCGGTTGGCGCCGTGGTCGGAGAAGTTGGCCTCGCCGAGCACGAACAGGCCCGGGACGTTGGACATCAGGTGGTAGTCCACCCAGAGGCCACCCATCGTGTAGTGGACGGCCGGGTAGATGCGCATCGGGACCTGCATCGGGTCCTCGTCGGTGATGCGCTGGTACATGTCGAAGAGGTTGCTGTAGCGCTCGTAGATGGTGGACGACCCGACCCGGCTCATGGCGTCGGCGAAGTCGAGGTAGACGCCGAGTCCGGTGGGGCCGACGCCCCGGCCCTGGTCGCACACCTCCTTGGCGTTGCGGGAGGCGACGTCGCGGGGCACCAGGTTGCCGAAGCTGGGGTACTTGCGCTCGAGGTAGTAGTCCCGCTCGTCCTCGGGGATCTGGTCTGGGCGGCGGGTGTCGCCGGCCTTC
>JBDSUN010000124.1:0-2974 GCA_039927735.1 Acidimicrobiales bacterium
CCATAGCCATCGGGGTGGGCGGCGCCGACGCCGTCGACGTGATGACGGGCGGCACGCTGGGCCTGCGCTGGCCCCGGCTGATCGGCATCCACCTCTCAGGATCGTTGTCGGGGTGGGCGTCGCCCAAGGACGTGATCCTGAAGGTGGCCGAGGTGCTCACCGTCAAGGGCGGCACCGGGGCCATCATCGAGTACTTCGGCCCCGGGGCGGACACGATCACTGCGACCGGCAAGGCCACCGTCTGCAACATGGGCGCGGAGATCGGTGCGACGACGTCCATGTTCCCGTACGACGCCAACATGGCCGACTACCTCCGGGCCACCGGTCGGGCCGACATCGCCGCGGCGGCCGACGCCGTCGCAGGGGACCTCCGTCCGGACGATGAGGTGGTCGCCAACCCCAGCGCCGTCTTCGACCAGGTCATCGAGATCGATCTCGACCAGCTGGGCCCGATGATCAACGGGCCCCACTCCCCCGACCGCGCCCACCAGCTGGCCGAGGTGGGCGACGCGGCACGCGCCGAGGGCTGGCCCCTGGCGATCTCCTCCGCGCTGATCGGCTCGTGCACCAACAGCTCCTACGAGGACATCACCCGCGCCGCGTCGATCGCCCGTCAGGCCTCCGCCAAGGGGCTGCGCACCAAGACCCAGCTGCTCATCACCCCCGGGTCCGAGCAGACGCGGGCCACCATCGAGCGCGACGGGCTCCTCGCCGACCTCGAGGCCATCGGCGGCACGGTCCTGGCCAACGCCTGCGGCCCGTGCATCGGCCAGTGGGACCGCACCGACCTCGACACCTCGAAGCTGAACACGATCGTGAACAGCTACAACCGCAACTTCCCCAAGCGCAACGACGGCAACGCGAACACCCTCGCCTTCGTCACCAGCCCTGACACCGTGATCGCCCTGGCGCTGGCCGGGACGCTCGACTTCGACCCGCGCACGGACTCGCTCACCAACGACGCCGGCGAGCAGGTGCGCCTCGACCCTCCCGTCGGTCAGGCGCTCCCCGATGCCGGGTTCGATCCCGGCGAGGAGACGTTCCAGGCACCGCCTCCGGACGGCTCCGAGGTGGAGGTGGTGGTCCACCCGCAGAGCGACCGGCTCCAGCGGCTCGAGGCCTTCGAGGCCTGGGACGGCCAAGACTACGAAGCGCTGCCCATCCTGCTGAAGGCCCAGGGCAAGTGCACCACCGATCACATCTCCGCCGCCGGGCCGTGGCTCAAGTACCGCGGACACCTCGAGAACATCTCCGGCAACCTCTACCTCGGCGCCATCAACGCCTACACGGGCGAGGCCGGCATGGGGAAGGACCCGACCGATGGGGAGACGAGGTCGTTCCCAGCGATCGCGCAGCGGCTGCACGCGGCGGGGATCGGCTGGGTGGCCATCGGCGACGAGAACATGGGCGAAGGCAGCTCGCGCGAGCACGCCGCCATGGAGCCCCGGTTCCGCAACGCCAAGGTGATCCTCTCCCGCAGCTTCGCACGCATCCACGAGACCAACCTCAAGAAGCAGGGGCTGCTCCCGCTGACGTTCGCCGACCCGACGACCTACGACCAGATCGACGAGGACGACACCATCAGCGTGCACGGCTTGGCCGACCTCGCCCCGGACGTCCCGTTGCGGGCCACCATCAACAAGGCCGACGGCACCACCATCCACTTCGAGGGCAACCACACCTTCAGCGACGAGCAGATCGAGTGGTTCAAGGCCGGCGGCGCCCTCAACATCATCCGCCAGAAGCAGCGGGGTTGAGCCTCGGGGACCTGATCCCGGCGGACCCGACCCCCGAGGCGCTGCTCGACGCCTTCGTGGGCTGGACCGATGGGCGGGGGCTCCGCCTCTACCCGGCCCAGGAGGAGGCCCTCCTCGAGGTCGTCTCAGGCGCCAACGTCATCGTCGCCACCCCGACCGGTTCCGGGAAGAGCCTCGTGGCGGCCGGTGCCCACTTCGCCGCGCTGGCGGAGGGGCGACGGACGTTCTACACCGCCCCGATCAAGGCGCTGGTGAGCGAGAAGTTCTTCGAGCTGTGCCAGACCTTCGGACGCGAGCGGGTGGGGATGATGACCGGCGACGCCGCCGTCAACGCCGCCGCGCCCATCATCTGCTGCACCGCCGAGATCCTGGCCAACATCGCCCTGCGGGACGGCGACCGGGCTGACGTGGGCCAAGCCGTCATGGACGAGTTCCACTACTACGCCGATCCGGATCGGGGCTGGGCGTGGCAGGTGCCGCTGCTGGCCCTGCCCCAGGCGCAGATCGTCCTCATGTCCGCCACCCTCGGCGACGTGGCCCACCTCGAGGGCGACCTCACCAGGCGGACGGGCCGGCCCACGGTGACGGTGCGCTCCGCCAGCCGCCCCGTGCCACTCGATCACGAGTACCGCCTGACTCCGGTGCTCGACACCGTCGAGGCGCTGGTGGCCGACGGGAAGGCGCCCGTCTACATCGTGCACTTCACCCAGGCCTCCGCCATCGAGCGCGCCCAGTCGCTCATGAGCACCAACCTCTGCACCCGGGAGGAGAAGGACCGCATCGCCGATCTCATCGGCGACTTCCGCTTCTCCACCGGGTTCGGCAAGACCCTGTCCCGCTTCGTGCGCAGCGGGGTGGGCGTGCACCACGCCGGCATGCTCCCGAAGTACCGACGCCTGGTCGAGCGGCTGGCCCAGGCCGGACTCCTCAAGATCATCTGCGGTACCGACACGCTGGGCGTGGGCATCAACGTGCCCATCCGCACCGTGCTGTTCACCGGCCTGTCGAAGTACGACGGCACCCGCACCCGCCACCTCAGTGCCCGGGAGTTCCACCAGATCGCGGGCCGAGCCGGACGCGCTGGCTATGACAGCGAGGGTTCGGTGGTGGTGCAGGCGCCCGAGCACGTCACCGAGAACGTCAAGGCCATGGCCAAGGCGACCGCGAAGTTCGGCGACGACCCGAAGAAGCTGCGCCAGGTGGTCAAAAAGAAGCCG
>JBDSUN010000125.1:0-9682 GCA_039927735.1 Acidimicrobiales bacterium
CCCGGTAGGTGCCCTCGGTCAGGGGATGGTGGCGGCGCTGGCGATGGTGGTCGCCGTCCTGCCGGGAGACGGGCGGGTGCCGACGGCGGTGGCGGCGGTGGGGCTGCTGCCCCTCGCCCTCGGGGGCCTCGGCGGAGCCCTGGTCAGCGTGCTGTGCGTGCCGCCGGCCGGCGGCGGAGGATGGTCGCTGGCCCCGCCCGAGGCGCAGGGCATCCGCCTGGCCTTCCGCACCGCTTGGCCCCCGGCCATCGCCATCGTCGGAGTGCTCCCCGTCCTCTTCGCCCGCAACGCCATCGAGCAGGGGCGACCCGGCACCGAGGGCGCCGCCCCCTTCGTCACCCTCACCATCTTCGTGTTCACCCTGGTGTGCGGGTGGGTTCGGGTGCGCGACGACATCGCATCGTGGTTCAGCCAGCAGATGGAGCAGGCCAGTGGCAAGACCTGATCAAGGACCGCCAGTGCTCGCAGCGGACGGGGCCTCCAAGGCCTACGCCGACCTCGTCGCCCTCGAGCCGCTCACGCTTCGCGTCCCGGCCGGGCAGCTCGTCGCCCTGGTCGGCCACAACGGGTCGGGGAAGTCCACCTTCCTCCGACTGGCGGCGGGCCTGCTCGAGCTCACGGACGGCTCCATCACCATCGCCTGCGAGCCTGCCGGATCCTCCGGAGCCCGAGCGGCGACGAGCTTCCTGCCCGACGAGCCTGTCCTCTACGACGACCTCTCGGTGCGCGAGCACCTCGCCTACGTGGCTGCCCTCCACGGCGTGGCCGTCGAGGAGGCCGATCTGGACGAGCTCCTCGAGCGGGTGGGCCTCGGCCACCGAGCCGACGACCTCCCGGCTCGCTTCAGTCGCGGCCTCCGCCAGAAGGCGTCCATCGCCCTCGGTCTCGTCCGACCCTTCGAGGTGCTGCTGGTCGACGAGCCCTTCGTGGGGCTCGACGCCCCCGGCAAGGCGGCCCTGCTGGAGATCTTCGACGAGCTGCACGGCGATGGTGCCGCCATCGTCGTCGCCACCCACGACCCCACCTTCGTCGAGCGGGTCGACCGGTGCCTGGCGCTGCGAGACGGCGAGGTCGTCCACGACGGCGCCGCCACCCCCGCCGACGTCCTCCGCCTCGTCGGCTCTTAGCCCTAGCTACGGCGGAGCAGCCGCGGGCTCAACCCCGGGGACCGTGGTGGAGGTGGTGGACGTCGTCGACGTGCTCGTGGTGGAGCCCGAGGTCGTCGACGTGCTCGGCGCTTCGGTAGTGGAGGTGGAGCTCGTCGAGCTGGTCGTCGAGGAGCTGGAGGTGGTGGTGGACGTCGGCCGGAGCAGGTCGTCGGGCGGCGCTGGGAAGTCCTCGGCGTCGCGGCCCTCGACGGCGATGGCCATGTAGCGCTGCCAGATCTCTGCGGGCATGCCGCCACCGGTGATGCCCTCCATGGGCTTCGGCTCGGGGTAGCCCATCCAGACGACGGTGGTGTAGCCGGGCACGTAGCCGGCGAACCAGGCGTCCACGTTGTCCTGCGTCGTGCCGGTCTTGCCGGCCGCCGGGCGCCCGATGTCGGCGGCTTCGCCGGTGCCGCCCTCGATCACCCCACGCAGGGCTTGGGTGACGGCGCGGGACACATCCGGCGAGATGGCGCCCTCCTGGGGCTCGGGTCGGTCGGGCTCCCAGAGCAGCACGCCGTCTCCGTCCTCGATGCGGACGATGGAGTACGGCTCCACCCGGGCGCCGTCGCCGGCGTAGGTCGAGTAGGCGCTGGCCAGGTCCAGGGGGCTGACCTCCTCCACGCCGAGGGCGATGGAGGGGAAGAGGTCAAGCTCGGCGTCGATCCCGGCGGCGCCGGCGGCGTCGGCCACCGCGGCGGGGCCCACCAGGGCGAGGAGCTGGGCGTAGACGGTGTTGACGGAGCCGGCGGTGGCCTGGGCCAGGTCGAGCTCGCCGAAGCCGGAGCCGCCGTAGTTCTCCACCGGGAAGGGGGTGCCGGCGACATCCACCTCGATCTGCGGGGGACCTTGGAAGCGGTCGGCCAGGGTGGCGCCGCGCTCGAGGGCGGCCTGGAGCACGAAGGGCTTGAAGGTGGAGCCGGGCTGGCGGCCCGAGCCGCCCCCGTCAGCGCCGCGCACGAGGTCGACCTTGAGGGTCTCGTAGTCGCGTCCGCCGACGTGGGCTCGGATGGCACCGTCGGTGTCGAGGGCAACGAGGGCGGCTTGCGGCCCGGCCGGATCGGTGACGATCTCGGCCACGGCCTGCTCCGCGGCGGTCTGGGCGTCGATGTCGAGGGTGGTCACGACCTTGAGGCCCTGGCCGTAGAGGGCGTCCTCACCGACGGCGGCGACGGTCTGCTGCCGCACCCACTCGACGAAGTGGGGAGCCAGGCCACTGGTGGGGGTGGCCGGGACGGTTCGGTCGTTGGCCTGGATCGGGATGGCGGACGCCGCGTCGGCCTCTGCCTGGGTGATGGCCTCGTTGTCGACCATGTCGGCCAGGACCGAGGCTCGGCGGGCGGTGGCCTCCTCGAGGTCCTCCACGGGATCGGCCGTCTCCGGCGACCGCAGCAGCCCGACGAGCAGCGACGCTTGCCCGAGGTCGAGCTCGAGGGCGGAGGTGTCGAAGTAGGCCCGGGCGGCGGCCTCGATGCCGTAGGCGCCGCGCCCGAAGTAGACGGTGTTCAGGTAGCGCTCGAGGATCTGGTCCTTGTCCTCGGAGCGCTCGAGCTTGACGGACAGCACGGCCTCGCGGATCTTGCGGACGACGGAGCGCTCGTTGCTGAGGTACTCGTTCTTCACCAGCTGCTGGGTGAGCGTCGAGCCGCCCTGGGTGTCGGCGCGGCGCAGGTTGTTGACCAATGCCCGGGTGATGCCGACCGGGTCGACGCCGCCATGGTCGTAGAAGCGGCGGTCCTCGGCCGAGAGGAGGGCGTCGACCACCACCGGGCTCATCTCGGCCAGCGGGATGATGAAGCGCTGGCCTTCCTGCGAGAGCACCGCCAGCTCCCGCCCGTCCTCGGCCACGATGGTCGCCGACTGGAGCTCCGGGGGGTCCTCGGGCAGCTCGACGCTGAACCAGATGACGGCCAGAGCGGCGATCCCGAAGACGAACAGGCCGGTGCCGGCGGCCAGCGGCCACCGGACCCAGCGCGGCCAGGAGCGCCAACGACTGCGAACTCTGCCCACAGGTCTGCCCACGACGGACAGCCTTACCCATCCCGCCGTCGGCCACACCGCGGGCTCGGGTCGTCCAGCAGGCGTCCGGGCTCAGCCGGTGCCGTAGACGGGTGCGACGGGCGGGGCGTCGGCCACCAGACCGTCGACCACCGCGCCCAGCTCGGCGACGTCCCACCGGTCGCCCTTGTCGACGGTGGGGCCGTGCTGCCAGCCGGTGGCGAGGCCGATCTTGCCGCCCTCCACCTCGAACATGCGGCCGGTCACGTGGGCCGACTCAGTCGACACCAGCCAGGCGACCAGCGGGGACACGTTCTCCGGGGCCATGACGTCGAAGGCGTCGGGCTGGTCGGGCGTGGCCATCATCTCCGAGAAGACGCCCTCGGTCATGCGGGTGCGGGCGGCCGGGCACAGCGCGTTGGCGGTCACGCCGTAGCGCCCGAGCTCCGCCGCCTGCACGAGGGTGAGGGTGGCGATGCCGGCCTTGGCGGCGGAGTAGGCGGCTTGGCCGACCGAGCCGAGGATGCCAGCGCCGGAGCTCGTGTTGACGATTCGGGCATCCACCGGCTGTGCGGCCTTGGCCTGGTCACGCCAGTGGGCAGCGGCGTGGCGGGCCACGGCGAAGTGGCCCTTGAGGTGCACGCGGACGACGGCGTCCCACTCGTCCTCGGCCACGTTGGCGAACATGCGGTCGCGCACGAACCCGGCGTTGTTGACGACGGCGTGCAGCCCCCCGAAGGCGTCGAGAGCGGCCGCGACCATGCGGCCGGCACCGGCGAAGTCGGCCACGTCGTCACCGTTGGCGACGGCCTCCCCGCCCGCCGCCCGGATCTCCTCGACCACCTCGCCGGCGGGCCCGGAGCCGCCCCCGGAGCCGTCCAGCTCGCAGCCGAGGTCGTTGACGATGACCTCGGCCCCCTGCCGGCCGAGCTCGAGGGCGTGGGCGCGCCCGAGCCCTCGGCCCGATCCGGTGACGATGACGACGCGTCCCGCGCAGATGCCGGCCATGCGGGCCAGCATGACAGGATCTGACGGTCAGTCAGAATCTCGGAACGAGGTCGGTCTGTGCTCTACGGGATCACGATGTTCGCGACCGACGTCAGCATCGATGTCGTCGAGCTGGCCAGGGAGGCGGAGGCACGCGGGCTGCAGTCGCTGTGGCTGCCGGAGCACACCCACATCCCGACCAGTCGTCGCACGCCACCGGCGGCAGGGGGCGCCGAGCTCGAGCAGGAGTACAAGCGCTGCCTCGACCCGCTGGTGGCCCTGGGCGCCGCCGCCTCGGCGACCACCACCTTGCGCCTCGGCACGGGCATCCTGCTGGCCGCGCAACGGGAGCCGATCGTGACGGCCAAGGCGGTCGCCACCCTCGACCACCTGAGCGGCGGTCGAGCCGCCCTCGGCGTCGGCTTCGGCTGGAACGAGGACGAGCTCGCCCATCATGGCGTGACCATGCCGGAACGGCGGGCGGTGGCCCGGGAGCGGATCCTCGCCATGCAGGCGCTGTGGGCCGACGACGAAGCCAGCTTCGAGGGCGAGCACGTGCGCTTCTCGGCCAGCTGGTCGTGGCCGAAGCCCGTGCAGCGCGACGCTGACGGCCGGACGAGAGTGCCGGTGCTCCACGGCGGCGCGGCCGGGCCCAAGCTGTTCGAGCACATCGCCGAGTACGGAGACGGATGGATTCCCATCGGCGGCGCCGGCCTCACCGAGGCCATCCCCCGCCTCCGGGAGGCGGTGTCCGACGCGGGGCGCGATCCGGACCAGCTCGAGATCGTGCCCTTCGGCTCGATCCCCGATGGCGGCAAGCTCGATCACTTCGAGCGCATCGGCGTCACCGAGTGCGTCTTCCGCCTTCCCAGCGCGCCGCGCGACATCGTGCTTTCGTTGCTCGACGAGCAGGCTGCCCTGGTCGCCTCGCGCTCCTGACGGAGCGGCTACGGCACGAGCACGATCTTGCCGGCGACCTTGCGGTCCTGGAGGTCGGTGAGGGCGTCCACCACCGCATCGAGGGGGTACTCGATCGGCTGCACCGGCGAGAGCGCGCCCGAACCGGCCAGGCCCATCAGCTCGGCCAGCAGGGCCTGGTTCCCGGCCGCGTCCCGCATGGTCCAGGCGCCCCAGTCGACCCCGACCACCGTGCGGTTGTTGAGCAGCACCTGGTTGGCGGGCAGGGTCGGGATGGCCCCGCCGGCGAAGCCGATGACGAGGTAGCGGCCCATCCAGCGCAACGCCCGCAGAGCGGGATCGGCGAAGCGGTCGCCGACGGGATCGACGACGACATCCACCCCACCGCCAGAGATCTCTCGGGCCCGCACCTTCACGTCCTCGGTCTCGTAGCTGATGGTCGCCTCGGCGCCGGCCCGGACAGCCGCAGCCAGCTTCTCCTCGGAGGACGCCGCCGCGATGACGCGGGCACCGAGGCGGTGGGCCACGTCGACGGCCGCCAAGCCGATTCCCCCACCGGCGCCCAGCACGAGCACCCACTCGCCTGCGACCAGCTGGGTGCGCCGGGTCAAGGCGAAGAGCATGGTGCCATAGCTCTGCACGAGCGCGGCCGCCTGCCCGTAGCTCAGGTCACCCGGGATCGGGACCACCGCACCGGCTGGCACCTCGACGTGGCTGGCATATCCGCCAAGCCAGGGCATGGCCAGCACGCGATCACCCATGGCCACATGGTCGACGCCGTCACCCACGGCCGCCACGTCCCCGGCCACCTCCCCGCCGGGCGTGAAGGGCAGCGGTGGCTTGATCTGGTAGCGCCCCTGCACGAAGAGCCCGTCGACGAAGTTCACCCCCGCCGCCCGCACGGCGACCACGACCTTCCCCGGACCGGGTTCCAAGTCCGGAGCTTCTTCCACCACCAGGCGATCGAGAGGAGCGAACTCACGGCAGACGACGGCACGCATGGTCGGAGCATGGCACGGGAGTGTTTGGCTCCGGCACGAAGCGGGCAGAAGGTACGGGTCCGCAACACCAAGATCGGGGGTCGCGTGCTTCCGCCCGCCGCACGCGACCCCCTCCCATGTCGCCGCCCCGACCCCGCCCGGTCGGGGCGGTGGCGCGTCCGGGGTCATGCTGTCGGGCGTGCCGATCGAGCGGATCACCGACCTGGGCGACCCTCGGCTGGTCGACTACGCCCACCTGCGGGAGCCATCCCGCCGCATGGGGCTCGAGCGGGCGGCCGGCTTCTTCACGGTGGAGGGACGGCTGTCGGTGGAAGCCCTGCTCGCCTCCCCGTATCGGGTGCGATCGATCCTCGTGGCCGAAGAGCACGTCGACCGGGTGGCGGCGACCCTCGGCCCGGACATCGGGCTGCTGGCGGTCCCAAGTGCCGCCATGACCGAGGTCACCGGTGTGCACTTCCACCGCGGCGTGCTCGCCGTGGCGGAGCGAGGCGAGCTGCCGGCGGTGGCCGACCTCGTGGCCCGGTCGGCTCGGATCCTCGTCCTGGAGGCCGTCAACGACCACGAGAACATCGGCGCGCTGTTCCGCAACGCAGCCGCGTTCGGCGTGGACGCCATCATCCTCGACCCGACGACTGCCGACCCCCTCTATCGCCGTTCCACCCGCGTCTCCCTCGGGCATGTGCTCCACGTGCCCTTCGCCCGAGTGTCGGAGCAGGAGTGGCCGTCGGCCCTGCACGATCTGGCCGCCGCCGGCGTCGCGACGATCGGCCTCACCCCTTCGATGGCTGCCGAGCCGTTGGGCCGCCTCGTCGCCGACGCCCCCGAGCGGGTGTCCCTCGTGCTGGGCGCCGAGGGGACCGGGCTCACCGACCTGGCGCTGGCAGCGGTGCATCGGCAGGTGCGGATCCCCATGGCCGCCGGCGTCGACTCGGTGAACGTCGCCACCGCCGCCGCCATCGCCTTGGCTGCGCTCTACGGGCTGGGGTGACGTGTCGCCCATGCCGAGCCGGCGACCTCGGCGGCTCGGCGCTCCAGGAACCGGCGCTCCGCATCGCCCGGCTGGCAGGCCAGCGCGGCTCGATAGGCCTCGGCCGCCTCCCGCCGACGGCCCAGCCTGCGCAGGAGCTCCGCTCGGCTGGCATGCCAGAGGTGGAAGCCGTGCAGCTCGTCGAGCGCGTGCATGACCGACAGGCCCGCCTCGGGTCCGTCTCGCTCCGCCACCGCCACCGCTCGGTTCAGTCGCACGATCGGCGTTGGCAGCACCTCGACCAGGAGGTCGTAGAGGGCGACGAGCTCGCCCCAGTCCGTCGCTGGCCACGATGCCGCCTCGGCATGGACGGCCGCGATGGCGGCCTGCAGGGCGTAGGGCCCCGGGCACCCGGCCGACCGGCGGAGCGCGACCTCGACGAGTCGTGCTCCCTCATTGATCTGAGGGTGATCCCACAACGTCCGGTCCTGGTCGGCGAGCAGGACGATCTCGCCGGTGGCGTCGAGACGAGTAGCCCGGCGGGCGTCGGTCACGAGCAGCAGCCCGAGCAGGCCCAGGACCTCGGCCTCGTCGGGCAGGAGCTCGGCGAGCAACCGGGCCAGCCGGATGGCCTCCTCACAGAGCCCGGCCCGGACGAGGGCGGCGCCGGAGGTGGCGGTGTGCCCTTCGGTGAAGACGAGGTAGACGACCGCCAGCACGGCGGGCAGCCGCTCGGGCAGCTCGTGGTCAGCCGGCACCCGGTAGGGGATGGCGGCGCCCGCGATCTTCCGGCGAGCCCGGACGAGCCGCTGCGCCATGGTCGCCTCGGGCACGAGGAAGGCCCGGGCGATCTCGGCGGTGGAGAGCCCGCCAAGGGTCCGCAGGCTGAGGGCCACCCGCACCTCGGGGGCCAGGGCGGGGTGGCAGCAGGTGAAGACGAGCCGCAGGAGGTCGTCGCGCACAACGGAGTCCGGTAGGGCGTCATCGTCGGGTCGGTCGAGCATTCGCATCGCCCCCTGTTCCTTGGGTCCCCGCCGCCCCTCTCGCAGGACCCGGTCCAGCGCCTTGTTCCTGGCGACGGTCGTGAGCCACGCCGCCGGGTTGGCCGGGACGCCGTCGCGTGGCCATCGCTCGAGCGCCACGACGGCCGCTTCCTGTACGGCGTCCTGGGCCAGCTCGAGGTCGCCGACGAGCCGGACGAGGGTGGCCAGCACGCGGCCACCCTCGATCCGAACCGCTTCGGCGAGCGCGTGTCCCGGGTCGACCAACGCCGCTACTCGAAGACGACGACCGGCCGCACCTCGACCTTGCCCATCCATGCGCCCGGGATCCGGGCGGCCCAGGCGATGGCCTGATCGAGGTCCGTGCAGTCGAGCAGGTAGTAACCGCCCAGGACCTCCTTGGTCTCGGCGAACGGGCCGTCGGTGGTGACCACCTCGCCGCCCTTGCCGCCGAGCACGCTCACCGTGGTGGCGGTGTCGGTCGACTGCAGGGCGTTGCCGCCGGCAAGCACCCCGGCGGCGCCGGCGGCCTCACCGAACTCCTGGTAGTCGGCCATCATCTTCCGGCCGAAGTCGTCCGGCTCCGCTGCCGGCTGGTCGGTGCCGTAGATCAGAGCGAGGTACTGGGGCATGGGGAGGTCCTCCTGTGGGGCGCCGGCGACTCTCGCCGACCATCGCCATGACGACGATCGCGGGCGGGCCGGAACGACAGCCTGACGGAAAAACCTCGGCCGAGCTGGCCGGACCTCCGCCCTCAGGCGCGGCCGGTGACGTCGACGACCCAGGAGAGGTCGGCGGTGTCGAGGCGCTCGTGCCACGCGGCGGGCGCGGCGCCCATCAGCGTCTGGAAGTCCCAGTAGTCCTTCCAGAGCGTGATGGTTCCGGTGTCGTCGATGTGCTGCACCGACACGAAGGGGAGCGCCACCGTCTCGCCCGACGCCCAGGTCCACACCTCGGTGTGCTCGGTGACGACGCCGCCGCGGGGTCCTTCGGCCACCACGCCCGGATGGTGCTCGTAGCCCTCGAGTCCCTCGAGCCCGAGGCGCAGGCGTGCCTCGATGCTGTCCGGCCCCTGCCCGGCGGTCGCCGGGCCGGTGGGCACGTCGTAGTAGATCGACTCGGGTCCGAAGAAGGACCGGACGCGCGGCCAGTCCCGGTCGTAGAGGGCGGCCCAGAAGGCGGCGGCGGTGTCGGAGGCCGCGCTCATCGGGCACCGCGCAGGAGAGCGCCGGGGCGGGCCCCGGTGTCCTCGCCCTCGACGAAGATCGGCTGTCCGCTCTTGATGGTGGTGACGTAGCCGTCGGCCCGTTGGATGAGCCGGCTGGCCCCGCCGGGCAGGTCGTCGACCAGCACCGGGCGGTGGAGCTGAAGCCGTTCGTGGTCGATGACGTTGGCGTCGCCGATGTAGCCCGGCGCCAGCACGCCCCGGTCGCCCAGGCCGTAGAGGGTGGCGGTGGCCTGCGTCATCTTGTGCACTGCCTCCTCCACCGACAGGCGTCCGCGGTCGCGGTCGCGGGCCCAGTGGGAGAGCAGGAAGGTGGTGGTGGAGGCGTCGCAGGTCTGGCCGGCGTGGGCGCCGCCGTCACCCAGCCCGAAGGCGGAGGTGGGGTGCTGGAGCATCTCGCCCACCGCATCGAGGTTGCCGTCGGTGTAGTTGAGGAC
>JBDSUN010000126.1:0-4807 GCA_039927735.1 Acidimicrobiales bacterium
GATCTCCTACCGGCGTGGCCACAAGTATCTGATGGTCGTCGTCGACCACGACACCGGCCGGTTGGTGTGGGCCAAAGCCGGTCACGACCGGGCCACCCTGCAGGAGTTCTTCGATCTCCTCGGACCGGAACGAGCCAGTCGTATCAGGCTGATCAGCGCCGGCGCGGCCGAGTGGATCGGTGACTGCGCCACCGCCGCCTGCGAGAACGCCACCTTGTGCTTGGACCCTTTCCACATCGTCCGGTGGCATCCCAGGCCCTCGATGTCGTGCGCCGCTGGATCTGGAACGTGCTGCGCCGTACCGGCCTCGCCGAGCGCGCCAGCCACCTCAAAGGCTGCCGCTACGCGCTCTGGAAGAACCCCGAAGACCTCACCGACCGCCAAGCTCGCCTGGATCGCCCGCCACAACCACCGCCTCTACCGGGCCTACCTCCTCAAAGAACAGCTTCGCCTCGTGTTCCAGCACCGCGGCGCCGAGGCCGAAACGATGCTCGACGCCTGGCTCGGGTGGGCCCGCCGGAGTCAGATCCCCGCCTTCGTCGAGCTCTACGACCGCCTCAAACGCCACCGCGCTCGGATCGTCGCCAGCGTCACCCACGGCCTCTCCAACGGCCTCACCGAGAGCGTCAACACCAAGCTCCGGCTCATCACCCGCATGGCCTACGGGTTCCGCTCCACCGACAACCTCATCGCCCTCTGCCTCCTCGACCGAGGCGGCCACTGCCAACCCCACCCGGCCGGACATGACCCACGGATCCGCTCGGAGAGCCAATTAAGCACCGACCGTGTCGGCCCTTCCAAGGCTGTCGAGTACTACCGCGGTACGCATCGACGCGGGGCGAGGCGCACAACGCGCGGGACTCGTTGCACCGGTCCGGCGAGTGGATGGACGGCTACACCTACGCGCTCCTAGCGGAGGACTGGAGGGCCTGACGCGCGGTCGCGACCGGGCGCGGGTCAGCCGGCGGTCGCGTCCGAGCCCGCTAGCGCGAGCGAGCCTTGGAGGTCCGACAGGACCTCCACCAAGGCCGCGCCAAGCGCACCCGCCAGCGTGCCGGCGTCGAGGGCTGACTTGAGCGCTCGGCGGTCCGTGAAGATGAGGACGAGCTGGGCGCCGTCGGGGCCGGCGACGAGAGCCGGCTGCTCGGCGTCGGCTTCCTCGACTCGCACGTCGCCCTGGGTCAAGGTGGTGCCGGTGGCGTCGATCGAACCGGACACCGGGACGACGATCGTGTCCGAACCGGTGGCGCGGACCGGGACGAGCTTGCAGCCCGCCGCGCCGTCGAGGAACACCAGCACCGGTCCGGAGGTCGGCTCCCCGGCGAGGCCGGCGGCCATGCGGACACCGGGGGCGATCTCGTCCCACTGGTCGGAGGTGTCGAAGCCGCCGTCGAGGTGGGCCCGCTTGGTCGCGCCCATCGTCGTGGCGATGGCAGGGGCGCCGGGGCAAGGGTCCTGCAGGTCGATGCCGAGGAACTCGCCGGCCGCCGTCTGCTCCGGCGTCACCCTCGCTGCGATCTCGGACTTCACCGGGCGGATGGCGAAGCCGCGTCGGTCGGCGAACATCACGATCCCGTAGCCGCCGTCGGGTCCCCACGCGAAGTTGTCGCTGGCGTACGGCACGCCACCGTCGTGGAACCGCCACTGGCCCTGTTCGTAGGTGTCTCGGCCCATGTTGGTCGTGCCCCGCAATGAGATCCGCCAGTTGTCGGAGGCATGTGCGTGGGCGAAACCCAGCGGCATCATCTCGTCCATCGGCTCCATGTAGCTGAGCACGAGGAACGGGCCGCAGTGGTCGTCGCCGGCGAGGATGCCGAGGATCTGCGCCCCCAGGCTCTCGGACCAGCCGGCGCGGTCGTTGAAGCTGGCGTCGACGTGACCGTCGACCGACGGCATCGGCGTCGTGGACAGGATCGTGGACATGGCGCTCCCCCTGGTCGGCTCGCTGGCCTCGAGCCGACCGTAGCGGGAGAGCGCTGCTCAGGTCGGCGCCGGCGCCGGTCAGCTCGTGGCGAGCTTGGCCAGGTTGTCGAGGCTCTCGCGGAGCTTGTCCACGGGGAAGATCGGGAACTGGAAGCGTTCGCGAGCCTCGGGTGTGGCGTTCGACCAGTCGTAGGTGAGGGTGACGTCCGTCTGGCCGCCGACCTCAGCGAGGTCGTAGCGCCACGTCCAGCGGCCGGAGTCGCGCTGGCCGTCCTCGACGTAGTAGCCGGGCTCCCACTCGATCGCGGTGGGCGGCTCGAAGGCGACGACCCGGTTGGCGATCTCGTATTCCCCGTCCGGGTGCTGGGGGTGGTACATCCCCATGTCGAACACCTGGTCCTCGGCGGTGAGGCGGACGCCCTCCTCGAGCGGCCCCTTCACCCAGCCGGTGCCGTCGATGTCGGCGTGCGTGGCCGGGTCCGCCAGCACCGCGAACACGGCGTCAGCCGGTGCGTCGATCCGGCGGGTGGAGGTCAGGTTCTCTTCGGTCATGGCTGCTCCGATCGCAGGGGTCACCGACGATGACGCCGAGACCCCTGCGAACTCATCGGTGGGTCATCCGGTGACGGCGTTCTCGGGGACGAACTGGCTGGCGATGAAGGTCGCGCCCTGCGGATCGCGGATGAGCGCCATGCGCACCCACGGGGCGTCGACGGGGCCGACCAGCACCGCCGCACCGAGCTCGGTGGCCACGGCCGCGGTGGCCTCGACATCGTCGGTGGCGAAGGTGACGTTCCAGTGCGGCGGCGTGTCGTCGCCCTCGGCGATCGGCGTCAGCTGGGCGACGACGTCGACGAATCCGTCCGGCGCCCCCATCTCGGCCGATTGCGCCTTGAGCCCGGGCGTGGCCTCCTCGAGGTGATCGCCGTAACCGGGGAGCATCCACATGGGGCTGCCCGGGAGCTCGAGCTGCTTCCACCCGAACACCCCCCCGTAGAAGCGCTCGGCAGCGGCGACGTCACGCGTGGCCAGGCCGTTGAAGTTCACCGCTCCGTGCTCGTTCACGACGTTCGAGCCGCGGTGCTCACGCGCCTGCCACACGGAGAAGACCGCCCCCTCGGTGTCGGCCAGGACGGCCATGCGGCCGGCACCGGGGACGTCGTAGGGCTCGAGCAGCACCGAGCCGCCCGCCTCCACGACCTGCTTCGCAGCGGCGTCGGCGTCGTCGACCCAGATGTAGGTGTTCCAGACCGCCGCAGGGGAGCCCTCGCGGAGGGACGCGACGGCCGCCACGTCGCCGCCGCGGATGCGTGCCGCCAGGTAGCTGCCGGGGGCGCCCTCGGGCATGGACTCCTCGAGCTCCCACCCGAACAGCCCGCCGTAGAACTCGGCCGCCTTGGCGGGGTCGGTCTGGTTGGTGTCGACCCAGCAGGGGACCCCGGGGATGTAGCCGTCGCGCTCGGACATGTCGTCGTTCCTCTCGTCGTGTAGATCCACCGTACGGAGGCATGGTTGACACGGACTGTCAGCGATAGGCCGATCTCCTATCGGGGTGCGATGCGCCGGGTCGCGCGTGCGACCGGGGCCTGGGCATCGACGACGGCTGGCTCAGCGAAGGCGAGCTTCGTGTGATCGGCGCTCGAGCAGGACGACGAGGTCCTGTTCGGCGAACGTGCGGTGGCGCCACTCGTCGTTGACGACGGTGGCCAGGCCGGGCCCGGACGGGGAAACGGTCGGGGAAGGGCCCGCCCGTGCCCAGAGACGAGAACCGCAGGACCGCAGACCTCGGAGGACCGCGCGCAACGGGGACCGGAGTCGCGATTGCTGACCCTTGAGCTCGCCGAGATCGAACCGGGTCGGGACGAGGCCGGAGAGCCGGAACGGGTCGGCCGCGGGCTGCTTGTGGTCGGTCGTGCTGTAGGAGCGGCCGTCGATCGTGAGCTCGATCGGACGGTGGAGCTCGGCGGTGAGTGACGCGGAGCGACGATCATGGAGCCGCGCGTTAGGTGGCACCTGGACGCTCGCCTACGCGCCGACCCGCGCGCATCGGCGAGGAGGGCGGGTCGCGCTATCGAGCGCGTGTTCGGTGTGGCTCCGCCGCTCGTGGCCCGCCAGCGGGCTCCGTCGAGATGCGCCTGCCCGGCGATCCGGCCGACGTCGAGATCTTGGGCTCACCAGTGCAGTTCGTCTGTCGGCCCTTGGCCGCTGAGCAGAGTACGGATTCGGTCCTGGGTCGCGGCCATCGAGTCGGGGGTCCGCATGCGGTGCAGCTGCGCGAGCTCCCACAGAATCTCGTACGCGTGAAGGCGCTCGCGCAGGTTCGGCACAGCGAAGAGCTGTGGGTACGCGTCGCGCAGCCAGCCCGGCACATCGCGCAGAGTCCGTACGTCGAGTCCGGGCTCGCCGGGCACCGGCGGGACGTCCTGGGGTCGTGCGCACCAGAACAGCAACCTGTGCAGCTCGGCGTCGGCGGGTTGCGCTCGTGCCATTTCAAAGTCGATCAGTCCGCTGATCTCTGTGCCGTCGACCATGACGTTGGATGGGTGTAGATCAGCGTGGACGAGGACACGCGCGTCGCCAACGAACAGGTCGAGGCGTTCGGACATCCAAGACTGAGCACGCTTGATCAGCTCTACGTCCGAGCCGGGAAGTAGCGCTGCCTGGTCGACCCGCCCAGCTTCGATGGGTGCGTGGTAGCCCTCCCGTGGCTCGAAGATCAGGGCGTCACTGAGCCACGGCGGCCTGAAGTGGATGGGCACCTCGACCTGGTGAAGCGCCCGGATCGCGGCCCCCAGCGAGGTGACGACCTCGCGCCGATCGGTGGGCGTGAGCTCGTTCCAGACCTGGTGCAGAGTGCGCCCCGGTAAGCGCTCGGAGATGTGCC
>JBDSUN010000127.1:0-11000 GCA_039927735.1 Acidimicrobiales bacterium
GGCCAGCTGCTTGGTCGCCGGGGAACGGGTCTCCAACGTGACGGCCACCTGCGCAGCGTCGACCAGGTGCGAGAAGTGGGCCCGGGCGGCCGCCGGCCACGGCTTGTCGGCGGCCGGGTAGGGCAGCACGGCGACCAGAGGCAGCTCCAGAGCCAGCGCCGCCTCGGCCCCCAGCTGCTCAGCTCCCAATCGCAGACCGCTGACGACGGCCAGGGGCCCGTCGACGGTGACCATGGCCGCCAGGGTCTCCCGGAGCCGTGCGCGCACCCCGTCGGCGACCGGGTTCGCTTCGAAGCCGCCCAGCTCCGCCGGCCGATGGCCCGCCACCAGGACGAGGCGCCCGCCCGGCAGGCGATGGTCCCGTCCCCGAGCCCCGGCTCGCGGGTCGTCCGGCGGGCCGAGATCCTCGGGCTCGCCCTCGCCCGTGCGACCGGCCTGGGTCACGGCGGCCTCGACGGCCAGCCGGTCGACGAGGTCGTTCATGGGATCGCCGGAGTGGCCCTTGACCCACTGGAAGGTGACGTCACCGCGCGCCAGCACCACGTCGATGAAGGGCTCCCACAGATCCCGGTTGGCGACGAGCTGGCGACTCGAGCTCTTCCAACCCCGCTTCACCCATCCCTCGTGCCAGCGATCCCGGAAGCAGTGCACGACGTAGGTGGAGTCGCTCACGATCTCCAGCCGGCCCTCGATGGCCTGCACCGCCTCGAAGGCCGCCTGCACCTCCATCCGCTGGTTGGTGGTGTGGGCGGCAGGCCCGGCGGCCCAGCGCCCACCGGGCACCGCCCACGCCCAGCCACCCGGCCCCGGGTTCCCGGAGCAGGCACCATCGGTGTAGGCGACCGTCATCCCAGGATGGTGGCGCATCTCGGCGGTGGAGGCGAGATGATGGACCCATGATCATCGACGGCTTCGTCCACCAGCTCCCCGACACGGATCCGGACGAGACGCAGGAGTGGCTCGACTCCCTCGATGCCGTCGTCGACATCGGCGGCAAGGCACGAGCCCGCTTCCTGATGTCCACCCTCCTCGGACGGGCACGAGAGCTCCAGGTCGGCACCCCGGCCACCGTGTCCACCCCCTACGTCAACACCATCCCTCCCGAGCAAGAGCCCTTCTTCCCCGGCGACGAGGACATCGAGCGCCGAATCCGCGCCTTCATCCGGTGGAACGCGGCGGTGATGGTGGTGAAGGCCAACAAGGCGGCCGACGGCATCGGCGGGCACCTGGCCACCTTCGCCAGCTCGGCCGCCCTGTACGAGGTCGGCTTCAACCACTTCTTCCGCGGCAAGGACGACGGCCTGGCCGGCGACCACATCTACTTCCAGGGCCACGCCGCGCCGGGCATCTACGCCCGGGCCTTCCTCGAGGGGCGCCTCACCGAGGACCAGCTCGACCACTTCCGCCGCGAGGTGGGCGGCAACGGGCTCTCGTCCTATCCCCACCCCCGTCTCATGCCCGACTTCTGGGAGTTCCCCACGGTGTCCATGGGCCTCGGCCCGCTCTGTTCGATCTACCACGCCCGCTTCAACAAGTACCTCCACAACCGCAAGATCGAGGACACCGCCAGCTCGCGGGTCTGGTGCTTCATCGGTGACGGCGAGTGCGACGAGCCCGAGACGCTCGGCTCCATCTCGCTGGCCGCTCGCGAACAGCTCGACAACCTCACCTGGGTGGTCAACTGCAACCTGCAGCGGCTCGACGGGCCCGTGCGCGGCAACGGCAAGGTCATCCAGGAGCTGGAGGCTGTCTTCCGCGGGGCGGGCTGGACCGTCATCAAGGTGGTGTGGGGCGGCAAGTGGGACGAGCTGCTGATGCGCGACGTCGACGGCGTGCTGCTCAACAAGATGAACGAGACCGTCGACGGCGAGTTCCAGCGCTACGCCGTCGAGTCCGGCGCCTACGCCCGCGAGCACTTCTTCGGCCCCGACCCGCGCCTCCGCCGCCTCGTCGAGGACCTGTCCGACGAGGAGATCCGCAACCTGCCCCGCGGTGGTCACGACTACCGGAAGCTCTACGCCGCCTACAAGGCCGCCACCGAGCAGCCGGGCGCCCCCACCGTCATCCTGGCCAAGACCGTCAAGGGCTGGACCCTCGGCGCGAACGTGGAGGGGCGCAACGCCACCCACGGGATCAAGAAGATGACCACCGACCAGCTGCGCGACCTCCGCCAGCGCCTCTACCTCCAGGACGAGGTGCCCGAGGACGCCCTCGGGGACGACAAGGACCCGCCCTACATCACCCTGCCGGAGGACTCCGAGATCCGGCAGTACATGCTCGGTCGCCGTCAGGCCCTCGACGGATCGCTGCCCCGTCGCGTCGTGCGCACCAAGCGCCCGCTGGAGCTGCCGGCCGAGGTCGCCTTCGACGAGGTGCTCGGCGGTTCGGGCAAGCAGGCCGCCTCCACCACCACCGCCTTCACCCGGCTGCTCCGCAACCTCTGCCGAGACCCGAAGTTCGGTCCCCGCGTGGTGCCGATCATCCCTGACGAGGCCCGCACCTTCGGCATGGACTCGCTCTTCAAGGAGTTCGGCATCTACGCCTCGCAGGGACAGCTCTACGAACCGGTGGACCACTCGTTGCTGCTGTCCTACAAGGAGAGCCAGAGCGGCCAGATCCTTGAGGAGGGCATCACCGAGGCGGGATCGATGGCCAGCTTCATCGCTGCCGGCACCAGCTACGCCACGCAGGGCGTGCCCATGGTGCCCTTCTTCACCTTCTACTCGATGTTCGGGTGGCAGCGGGTCGGCGACCTGATCTGGCAGGCCAGCGACGCTCGGGCCCGCGGATTCCTCCTCGGTGCCACCGCCGGGCGCACCACCCTGCTGGGCGAGGGCCTCCAGCACCAGGACGGCCACAGCCTGCTGCTGGCGTCGGTCAACCCGGCCACCGAGGCCTACGACCCGGCCTTCGCCTACGAGGTGGCCACCATCGTGCGCCACGGCCTGCGCCGCATGTGGCTCGAGGACGAGGACGTCATCTACTACTTGACCCTCTACAACGAGAACCAGGTCATGCCCGCCATGCCCGACGACGCCGCCGATGGCGTCATCGAGGGCCTCTACCGGTGGGCCGATGCCCCCGAGGGTCCCAAGCACAGGGCGACCATCCTCTTCTCCGGCTCGGCCAACCTGGCCGCCCGAGAAGCCCAGGCCCAGCTGGCGGAGCACTACGACGTGGCCGCCGACCTCTTCTCGGCCACCAGCTACAAGAAGCTCCGGGAACAGGCCCTCAGCACCGAGCGGTGGAACCGCCTCCACCCGGCTCAGCCCGCTCGCGCCGCCAGGGTCACGGAGATCCTCGAGGGTGACGGCCCGGTGATCGCGGTGTCCGACTTCATCAAGGCCGTTCCCGACCAGATCGCCCGCTGGGTGCCCGCCCACCGGAGCTTCACCCCGCTGGGCACGGACGGCTTCGGACGCAGCGACACCCGCGAGGCGCTCCGCCGGCACTTCGAGACCGACGCCGCCCACGTGGTGGTGGCGACGCTTGCCGCCCTGGCCGCCAGCGGTGACGTGAAGCCCGAGCTGGTCGCCGACGCGGTGCAGCGCTACGAGATCGACACCGAGCGTGGCGACCCGCGGACCGCCTAGCCGCCCACCGTCGACACGTCCTTGGTGTAGAGCACGATGCGCTCGCCGGTCTTCACGACCTCCACCTCCTGGCCGCCGTCAAAGGTCTCGCCGTCCGCCGCCAGGCGAAGCGGTCCATCGGTGGAGCGCACCACCAGCGACGTGGCCGCCCACTGCTGGTAGACGGGACTGCGACCCAGCCGGCCGGTGATGAGGCCGAGCACGAGCCGGTTGCGGCTCCAGGGGTGGCCGGCATCGATGATGCGGATGTCGAGCTGGCCGTCATCGAGGCGATGGCGCCGTGACGGGGCGAAGCCATCGGGCTTGTAGCGGCAGTTGCCGATGAAGATCATCCAGATCTGACGCGCCTCCCCGTCCAGCTCGACCTCGAACGGGGCGGCCCGGCGAAGCACGCGGACCGTGGCCACGGCCATGGCCGGCCACTTGCCGATCCGGTCCTCGAGGACCTCCCGCAGGTCGACGAGCTCGGAGTAGCTCCCGAACGATGCCGTGTTGAGGAAGGGTCGCCCGTCGATCCGGGGTAGGTCCACCTCCACCGCCTCACCGGCGGCGACCGCGGCGACGGTGTCCTCCGCCTCCGTCAGACCGAGGTCGCGTGCGAGGTGGTTGAGCGTGCCGCCAGGCACGGCGACCAGTGGCAACCCGTGCTTGGCGGCGATGGAGGCCGCCCAGCTGAGGGTGCCGTCGCCCCCGCAGGCCCCGAGGGCCTTGGTGCCGGGACGAGTGGCCGCCTCCTCCAGCACCGCCCCCAGCTCGGAGGCGTCCTCCAGCGCCAGGATCTCGGCCTCGGGAAGCAGGCGACGGAGCTCGTCAACCGTCTCCGCCCCCGAGGAGCCGGCCCCTGGGTTGACCGCCATCACGATCCCGGCACCGGTGGGGTTGGGCGTCAGGTCCACCTGGCGCACCTCGCGCACCTCGGCCGGCCCCCGCCGGTGCCGCCGCCAGGCGAACAGCCGCACCCCCACCATGCCCGCCAGCGCAGCGCCGATGACCCGTCCACGAGACGATCGAAGCATCACCGCCGCAACCTATCCGGCCGCGGTCCGTCCGGCGGATCAGTGGGTCACCGACGGAGGCCGGCGACGAGGGCCACGGGGCCGGCGAGGAGGAGCCACATCATCGGCGCCAGGCCGAGCTGCTCCGCCACCAGGCCGAGGAGGAGGGGGATGACGCCAGCCGCGATCCCGGACGCGCTGCCGAGCGAGACGGCCACACCGCTGCGGCCCGGCATCGTCGCGTAGAAGCGCGCCTGGAGAACCGGGTACCAGCCGGCGGTGGAGAGGCCGAGCAACCCGATCAGCGCCAGCTTGGCCGGCACGGCAGCGACGAGGAGCACGCCCGCATAGAGCCCCCCAGCCACCAGGGCGCTGGTCCGCACCACCGTGCGACCATCGGCGCGGTCGAGCAGCGGTACGGCCAAGGCGTCGCCGACGAGACCTGCCCCCGCCCACACGACCAGGCCCAGCGCCGCCGCCCCCGGGCTCAACCCGGCCACGTCGACCAGGTAGAGAGCCAAGAACGCGGTGAGCACGTCGCCGAGCAGATCGGACAGGTGGAGGAGGGCGGTGGCGGTCAGCACCGTCGACTGCCGCGCCGCGACGACCACGTCCCGCCAGGTCGGAGGGTCCTCACCGTCGTCGAAGGTGGCCTCGCCGATGGGGGCGCGTGCGACCGCGACCACGCTGATCGCGAACATCGACGCCACGAGGGCCACCGCCAGCCGCCAGTCACCGCCGAGGGCCACGACCCCAGCGAAGAGGGCGGGGCCGGCCACGACGCCGACCGATCCGGCGAGGGTCCAGCGGGCCATGAGCGCCTCGCCCCGTGCCGGGTCGGTGTCCACGAGGATCGCCTGCGACAGGGTCACGAAGGCACCCGAGGCCGGGTAGTGGACGACGAAGGCGACGAGCAGGACGCCGTAGGTGGGTGCGCCGGCAACGACCGCCAGCGCGACGGTGAAGGCCACCCCGCCGCCCAGGACGAGGCGGCGACGGTGGCCCCGGTCGGCGAGCAACCCGAAGGGGACCTCGATCAGGTTGCCCACCACGGCGGGGATGGCGAAGAGGGCGCCGATCTGGCCGTAAGACAGACCGAGGTCGGAGCGGATCTGGGGCAGAGCGGCGCCGAGGGTGCCGCCGGCCAGCTCGTCGAGTAGCTCGACGACGAGCAGGGAGGCGATCAGGCGGGGCGCGCGCAGGACGCGAAGCATCAGGAGCTCCTCCTTCGGAACGGGTCGACGAATGACAGCGTCCGGAGGAGCGGGGGGCTACGAGATCGCGGCTGGGGTCAACAGGGGCTGCGCGCCATGACCCGGACGCTACCGCCCTCGCCCCGGGCGCCGCTCTCGTAGGCTCGCGCCCCATGCAGGGCACCCTCGCCGTCACCGGCCACCCGGAAGCCGATGAGCTCTTGAACACCGACCCGCTGGCCCTGCTGATCGGGATGCTGCTCGACCAGCAGGTGCCGATGGAGTGGGCCTTCGGATCGCCGCTCAAGCTGCGAGACCGACTGGGTGGATCGCTCGACGCCGCCGCCATCGCCACGCTGCCGCTCGAGGACCTCGAGGGAGCCTTCAAGGGTCCCCCGGCCCTCCATCGCTACCCAGGGTCGATGGCCAAGCGCACCCAGCAGCTCTGCCAGCACCTCGTGGAGCACCACGACGGGCGCGCCGAGGCCGTGTGGGCCGAGGTGACCTCGGGGCCCGAGCTGTTCGCTCGGCTCCACGCCCTGCCGGGGTTCGGCGGGGAGAAGGCGAAGATCTTCCTGGCGCTGCTGGCCAAGCGGTTCGGGATCCGGCCAGACGGCTGGGAGGAGCCCGCCCATCCCTTCTCCGACACCACCCACCGCTCCGTCGCCGACGTCGACTCGGCCGACTCGTTGCTCGAGGTGCGGGCCTTCAAGAAGATGATGAAGGAGAAGGGCAAGGGCAAGGACGGGTGAGCGCGGCCCCGCTCTCGGAGCGGGCGGAGGCGTCGACATCTTCCTCGACATCGGGTTCTTCAGCGTCGCCATCGTGTTGGCCTACCTCGCCTTCCTCCCGACGGAGATGGCCGACCGCTGGGTGGGCCGGTTCGACCCGTCAGCCCGAGCTAGGACGCCACCGGCGTCGACGAACGACGACGACCTTGTCGATCCAGCCAGCCGAGCAGCACCGCTACTGCTCGAGGATCGTGACGCAAGCGATGACCGGCACCGTTCATGATGCGCAGCTCGGCGGAGGCGTGGGCGTCCACCAGGACGCGAGCGTCGAACACCGGGACCAGGTCGTCGTCGCTCCCGTGCACGACGAGCAGGGCGCGGGGCGCGAGCTGTGCGGCGAAGGCCACCGCCCGCAGCTCCTTCAGCTCGCGCGACCAGGCATCGAGGTCCGCCGGGAACCCGGGGTCGGTGATCATGCCGACTGTGCGGGCGTGCTCCAGGAGCCGCTTGGGATGCGAGGCCCAGTCGTCGAAGTCGGCGGGAGCGCCGAGGGTGGCCACGCCCTGGATGTCGAGATCAGCTGCGGCCGCACAGATGGACAGCGCCCCGCCGGTACCGAACCCCACCAACCACACACCACGCACCGCCTCGGTGGCGCGGAGGTGGTCGACGCCGGCCCGGAGGTCGTCGAGCCAGCCACCGAGGGAGAAGCTGCCCTCGGAGCCACCGCAGCCTCGGAAGGCCACGGTCATGGCCAGCCAGCCCATCTCGGCGGCGATCCGGTCGGCCAGCTCTGGCATGGCCGAGGCCGCCACCGCAGCCGCGCTCACGTCGCTCGGGTATCCGTGGGCCAGGATGACGGCCGGCACCTCGGTGACGTCGGCCCGCATCGGTGGACGGGCCAGGTGGGCGGCCAGAAGGTCCCCGCTGGAGAGGAAGCGGTGCTCCACCCGGCCTGCGCTACCCGCCGGCGTCGACGGGCTCTGGGTGGCCCTTGGCCAGGTGGTAGCCACGGTTGCGGGCCTCGGCCAGGGTGTCGGGCCCGAAGCACAGGTAGGTCTGAGCGGCCATCAGCTCGTCGATGACCTCGGAGTCGGTGTAGGTGTCCAGGTCGTAGACGGACTGACTGCGCTTGTCGCCGAGCCAGCGGTGGTGCTCGAACCGAACGGGTCGTTCCATCGCCTCAGAATCTAGAGCGGGACGCGGAGCGGGGACCGCATCGACTGCTCGACGCGATCCCCGACTCCACACTTGCTGGGCACTGCGCTTGCCGGATGGCATCACCCTTGCGGGCTGACGGGAGGGACCACTTCCCCGAACACCGCTCCGGCGGTGACTGGCTTGGTATCGCCAGCTGGGTCCAGCGAGCCGCAGCTAGCGGCCAGCCACCTCCAGGGTCCCACTGCAACAGTCGTTCATCTTGTGGACCACCTCCCTTCTCTGGTGGCCCCAGTGAACCACGCCGTCGCCGTGTCGCGCGCGCGGTTTCGGGCTCAGGCCGGGGGACCGAGGGCACCAATGGAATCGAGGTACCCGAGGAGGCCACGGATGACCTCGAAGGCGTCGTCGTCGCTCACCTCGAGGCCCTCGTTGTCGACGGCGCCGAGCACCACGGCCACGGCGTCGTCGTCGGCCACGATCACCTCGGAGCGCTCACCGATGACGCGCACGTCCCGCCCCGGCGCGGCGGCCAGGCCCTTGGTCTCGAGGTGGGCCAGGCTGGCCAGGATCAGCCGGCGGACGTCGTCGTAGGTCAGCCGGGCCTGCACCACGTCGGGCAGCGAGTCCCCCACCGCCCGAGACGCCTCGTCCAGGTCGAAGATGGCCGAGGGCGTCTCATGCCCGAGTCGAAACGCCTCCGAGCCCACAAACCCCGCCGCAATCGCGAACACGATCACCGCGGCCAAGCCCACGAAGACAAGGGTCACCCCGAAAGGCTAGGGCGTCAGATGCCTATTCTCTGGGCCAGCAGCTCGCGGTGGTAGGTGGGGTCACCGAAGAGGAGCTCGCTGCTCTTGGCCCGCTTGAAGTACAGGTGGGCGGGGTGCTCCCAGGTGAAACCGATGCCGCCATGGATCTGGATGTTCTCGGCGGCGGCGTGGAAGTAGGCCTCGGAGCAGTAGGCCTTGGCGAGGCTGGCCACAGACGGCAGCTCCTCGTTGAGCTCGGCGGCGCACCAGGCGGCGTAGTACGCAGCCGACTTGGCCGACTCGACCTCGAGCAGCATGTCGGCGCACTTGTGCTTGATGGCCTGGAAGGAGCCGATGGGGCGACCGAACTGCACGCGGTCCTTGGCGTACTGCACCGCGGTCTCGAGCACCTTCTGGGCCCCGCCGACCTGCTCGGCGGCCAGGGCCACCGCGGCGAGGTCGAGCACGCGGGTGAGGGTGGTCCAGCCGCCGCCGTCGGTGCCGATCAGGGTGGCAGGGGCGTCGGCCAGCTCGATCTTGGACTGCTTGCGGGTCTGGTCCATGGTGGCCAGGTTCGTGCGGGTGACACCGGCCGCAGTCGGGTCCACCGAGAAGATCGACACCCCGGCGTCGGTCTTGGCGGCGACGAGGAGCAGCGTGGCGATGCTGCCGTCGAGCACGAACATCTTGGTGCCGGTGATCTTGTAGGCGTCGCCGTCCTTGGTGGCGGTGGCCTCGACGCCGCTCTCGTCCCACTTGCCGTTGGGCTCGGTGAAGGCGACGGTGGCGATCGTCTCGCCGGAGGCGATGCCGGGGAGGTGCTCCTTCTTGGCGGCGTCGTCGCCGGCGTGGAGGAGGGTGGTCGTCGCCAGCACGGCGGAAGAGAAGTAGGGAGCCGCCAGGAGGGCTCGACCCATCTCCTCGAGCACCACGGTGAGCTCGACGAAGGTGAAGCCCTGGCCGCCGAACTCCTCGGGGATGATCAGGCTCTGGAGGCCGAGCTCGTTGGCCATCTGGCTCCACACCTTGGGGTCGTAGCCCTCGTCGGTGTCCATCAACCTGCGCACCTCGGCCTCGGGCGACTTGCTCTCGAGGAACTGACGGGTGATGCGGCGGAGCTCTTCCTGCTCTTCTGAAAAGGCGAAGTTCATGGACGGGGTTCTAGGGGTCGCTCGGGCGCGACGCCATCGGAGGTGTGTACGCGTGCGTACACTCCGGCCGTGGAGCAGATCGGCGCCCGGGAGCTGCGGGCGAACCTGGCCGCAGCCGTGCGCCAAGCCGGTGCCGGCGAGCGGGTGGTCATCACCCTCGACGGGCGACCGGTGGCGCAGCTCGGACCCCTCGAGCCGTCCGGCCCACCCTCGCTGGCGGAGCTGGCGGCCGCGGGGCTGCTGGAGCCACCGCGACGGTCCGACCGCCCGGGTCCGCCGGACGCCGTCGACACCGCCGTCGACGTCCGCCTCGAACGGGTCTTGGCCGAGGTGCGGGGCGGATGACCATCTACGTGGACACGTCTGCGCTGGTTCGGCGCTATCTCCACGACCGGCACCGCTCGGTCGTGCTGGAGGCGATG
This sequence comes from Acidimicrobiales bacterium, assembly GCA_039927735.1. Lineage (GTDB taxonomy): Bacteria > Actinomycetota > Acidimicrobiia > Acidimicrobiales > VFJN01 > VFJN01. Next base: position 9,996 of record JBDSUN010000127.1, read on the forward strand.
GCGACGGACGAGGCGTGGTGTGCCTCGGCCCTCGTCCGCACGGAGGCCCAGCTGGCTCTGCACCGGGCGTCGGTGTCGGCCCGCCAGCAGACCGAGCTGTGGCGCACGCTGCGCGACGAGTGGGAAGCCTTCTGGGTGGTCCCCCTGGACGACCGCTGCATGGCCCGGGCGGTGGAGATCGGCGCCACCTACGGGGTGCGCATCGTGGATGCGATCCACCTCGCCGCCGCCGACCGGCTGCCGGGCCCGATCCGCTACCTGACCCTCGACCGCCAGCAGATCCCCGCCGCCGACGCCCTCGGGTTCGAGGTTCTCAGTCCCGTAGCCTGATGGCATGAGCGACACCCTGATCTGGGACGCCACCGGGGTGGAGATCCACCAGGTGGTCGTCGGTCCGGTCGACAACAACGTGCTGGTGCTGCGCTGCACGGAGACAGGCGAAGCGGTGCTGCTCGACGCCGCCAACGAGCACCAGCGCCTGCTCGAGCTCTGCCGGCAGCTGGGCGTCCGCCGCGTGCTCGAGACGCACGGCCACTGGGACCACATCCAAGCCGTGCCCCAGCTCCGCGACGCCGGCTACTCGGTCGGGGTGACGGCTCAGGATGCCGGGATGCTGCCGTCCTACGACGAGATCATCGAGGACGATTCGGTCATCGACGTGGGCCGCCTGCGCCTGCACACCATCCATACCCCCGGGCACACGCCCGGGTCCATGTGCTTCCGGCTCGAGGCCCATCCGATCCTCTTCAGCGGGGACACCCTCTTCCCTGGCGGCCCCGGCAACACCACCTTCGACGGTGGCGACTTCGACACCGTCATCGCCTCGGTCGACCGTCGCCTCTTCACGCTCCCGCCGGCGACGATCGTGCTCCCCGGCCACGGCGACCGCACCACCATCGGCACCGAGTCGCCGCACCTCCAGGAGTGGATCGACCGCGGCTGGTAGCGGCCGCTACCAGGCCCGCCGGTCGAGCTGGAGGCCGTAGGCCTGGAGCTTGCGGTAGA
>JBDSUN010000128.1:0-2793 GCA_039927735.1 Acidimicrobiales bacterium
GCAGCCGGAGGTAGGAACCCATGCCCCGCAGCCTCAAGAAGGGTCCCTTCGTGGACGACCACCTCCTCAAGAAGGTGGACGTCCTCAACGAGAAGGGCGAGAAGAAGGTCATCAAGACCTGGAGCCGCCGCTCCACGGTCATCCCCGAGATGGTCGGCCACACCATTGCCGTCCACGACGGGCGCAAGCACGTCCCGGTGTACCTCACCGAGGCCATGGTCGGGCACAAGCTCGGCGAGTTCTCCCCGACGCGGACCTTCAAGTTCCACGCCGGCATGGAGAAGCAGGCTCGAGGGCGGCGCTAGCGATGGCCTTCGGCACCAAGACGAACGAGCGCCCGGGCACCCGCGCCCAGGTGCGCTACCTCCGGGTCTCGGCCTACAAGGCCCGTGAGGTCCTCGACCTCATCCGCGACCAGCACGTCGACGACGCCGACGGCATCCTCGAGTTCACCGACCGCGCCGTGGCCACCGAGATCCGCAAGGTGCTGGCCTCGGCCGTCGCCAACGCCGAGCACAACGACAGCATCGACCCCAACGAGCTCTACGTCTCAGCCTGCTTCGCCGACGAGGGTCCGACGCTGAAGCGCTGGCGCCCCCGTGCGCGTGGCCGGGCCACCCGCATCCGCAAGCGCACCTGCCACATCACGCTGATCGTCAGCCGGATGGACCCCAAGAAGCTCGAGCAGCGTCAGGCCAAGGTCACCGCGGCGGTCGGTCGAGGCGGCGTCCGCCGCGACGCCGGCGAGGCCCGCCGGGCTCGCGTGGCCAAGAGCCAGGCCGCCCGCGCCGAGCGCGACCACGACCACGACCACGATCATGATCACGAGGGTCACGACCACGACCGCGACGAGCTCGACGAGGACGCCGAGATCCCCGGCGAGCCCACCGAGGAGACCATCGAGATGGCCGAAGAGGCCCAAGCAGCCGACGCCGATCTCACCGATGAGGTGCTCGAGGCCGCCGACAACGAGAACCCCGCTGAGCCGGAGGAGGCCGTAGAGGCCGCCGTCGTAGAGGCCGCCGAAGAGGCGCAGGCGGACGAGACCGAGGGCGACGAGCCCTCCAAGGAGCACAGCTGATGGGTCAGAAGGTCAACCCCTACGGGTTCCGCCTAGGCGTGACCACGGAGTGGAAGTCGCGCTGGTTCGCCGACCGCAAGGAGTACGGCGCCTTCATCATCGAGGACTGGAAGATCCGCGACTTCCTGATGACGCAGCTCCCCCACGCCGCCATCAGCCGGGTCGAGATCGAACGCACTCGTGAGCGCCTTCGTGTCGACGTCCACACCGCCCGTCCGGGCATCGTGATCGGCCGTCGTGGCGCCGAGGCCGACCGCCTCCGTGCTGGCCTCACCGCCATCTCCGGCAACAACAAGGTGCAGCTGAACATCCAGGAGATCAAGCAGCCCGAGCTCGACGCCGCCCTCATCGCCCAGGGCGTGGCCGACCAGCTGGCCGGCCGGGTCGCCTTCCGTCGGGCCATGAAGCGCGCCGTGCAGAGCGCCCAGAAGGCCGGCGCCCTCGGCATCCGGGTGCAGTGCTCGGGTCGCCTCGGTGGCGCCGAGATGTCCCGCACCGAGTGGTACCGCGAGGGTCGCGTGCCGCTGCACACCCTGCGAGCCGACATCGACTACGGGTTCCGCGAGGCCAAGACCCCCGCCGGACGCATCGGCGTGAAGGTGTGGCTCTACAAGGGCGACATCCTCCCGTACAAGAGCACCAACGAGGACAAGATCAGCCGAGAGGCCGCCATGGCCGTCGGCGAGACCTCGGGTGGCGCAGGTGCGCCCCGCCGGGTCGTGTCCAGCTCTGCGGCCGCTCGTCGCCCGGCCACCACCGACGGCGATGCCCCCGCCGAGTCCGAGCCCCTCGTCAAGGAGGCCGATCCCGAGCTGGAGCGTCTCCTCGCCGAGGAAGAGGAGATCGAGCGTCGCACCCTCGAGCACCACGAGACGCCCAAGTTCCACCCGGGGGACTCCGACTGATGCTGATGCCCAAGAAGGTCAAGCACCGCAAGCAGCACCGCGGCCGCACGAAGGGTCAGAGCAAGGGTGGCACCGAGGTCACCTTCGGCGAGTACGGCATCCAGGCCCTCGAGCCGGGGTGGATCACCGCTCGTCAGATCGAGGCCGCCCGAATCGCCATGACCCGCAAGACCCGTCGTGGCGGCAAGGTCTGGATCACGGTCTTCCCCGACAAGCCCGTCACCGAGAAGCCGGCCGAGACCCGCATGGGCTCCGGCAAGGGCAACCCGGAGCGGTGGGTCGCCGTGGTCAAGCCCGGCCGCATCCTGTTCGAGCTCTCCTACCCGGACGAGGCGCTGGCCAAGGAGGCCATCGAGCGGGCCATCCAGAAGCTGCCGATCAAGGCCCGCTTCGTCACCCGTGAGGAGGCGTTCTGATGGCCGAAGAGAACCGACATGCCTACCGGGACCTCAGCGACGACGACCTCGTCCAAGAGCTGGCCGACACCAAGGACGCACTGTTCAAGAAGCGGTTCGAGAACGCCACCGGGCAGCTCGACAACGTCAGCGTGCTGAAGAAGCTCCGCAAGGACGTCGCCCGCATCAACACCGAGCTCCGGGCCCGCGAGATCGCGGCCGCCGAGGCGCTCGAGACCACGAGGGAGAACGCCTGATGGCCGACGACACCACCACTCGGCCCAACGCCCGCAAGCTGCGCGAGGGCATCGTCACCTCCGCGGGCATGGACAAGACCGCGGTCGTCACCGTCACGACCCGCAAGCCGCACCCGCTGTACAAGAAGACGATGGTGCGCAGCAAGAAGCTCTAC
>JBDSUN010000129.1:0-3572 GCA_039927735.1 Acidimicrobiales bacterium
TGCCGCCGCGCGGTGTGCCGCCGTTGTAGGCCTGGCGCATGCAGCTCCGCATGGCCATCTGGCCCCAGTGGTTGGCGTGGACGCTCTCTTGGACCTGGTACGGACCGAAGAGGGTGCTGGCCGTGCGCAGCTGGTTGACCCACTCGGTCTTGTCGACAGCACCGGCGGCCGTCCACGAGGCCACCCCCTTCTCCTCCAGCAGCCCCACGGTGTTCTCGCAGAGGCGACGACCGTTGAGCGACGACTGGAGGTCGAGGACCTTGATGTTGCTGAGCCCGGTCTGCGTCACGGCGTTGCGCACCGAGCTGTTGAAGGTGGGGACGACGGTGTTGTTGGCCCAGTCGGCGTCGCGGTTCCACATCCCGCAGCCGCCGACGGTCTGGCGGGAGTAGCCGCTCTGCGGGTAGCGGTTGCCGGATCCGCTCGGGATGGGCGACCAGTAGGTGTGGGCCATGATCGTGTACGAGGAGTCGGCGTAGCCGGCGTTGGCCATGGCCTGGCGGATGTTGAGCAGCGCACCCTTGATGGCGGTGGTCTTGGCGGCGATGTTGCTGGCCGTGAACCGGGATTGGATGCCGCTGTCGTCGTTGCAGTAGTTCGGCCACCACGACGGCGAGAGGGACCAGTTCAAGAAGCATGTCTGCAGGATGTCGGCGAAGCCGTAGTCGTTGGCGCCGATGAGGACCGACACCATCTTCACGTTGTTGGTCGTGGCGAACTCCTGCAGCGCCAGGGCCTGGCCCTTGCCGTAGGGGCCGTTGTAGAAGTCGATGCCCGGCTTGAAGTCCGAGCCGCCTCCGCCTCCGGTGGCGGTCTTGGCGCCGGAGCAGGCGAGGTTCAGGGAACCGATCCCACCACCGATGTGGATGGCGGCCGATTCGGAGCGGTGGCACCCGGCGATCTGCTCACCGGTGTTGGCGGCGTTGTCGAAGTAGGCGTCGGCGCCACCGGCGTCGACGTTGCCTGGGGAGACGTTGGTGTTCCCGGCCCACCGGCCGGCCTCACCGGAGATGGCCGAGTCCCCGACGCTCACCACGAAGGGGGTGCCGACCCCGGGTCCGTCCGCCGCCGCCGACGGTGCGCCGGTGACGGTGACCACCGTTCCGGCGAGGAGCGCCCCCGCCAGCGCGACGATCCGAACACGACCCGTGCTCCATCCGAACATGGTGACCTCCCGGTCGATCCGCTCGGCCCGCGCGGGCCGGACGGGGGCAACCTAGTGCGCCGTGCCCGTCCATGTGACAGATGTCACCTTTCGGAAGAACCGGAACAGGGTCACCGGTAGGCGGCCGCCTGGATGTCGTAGAGGTCGGCGTACTGGCCGCCGCTGGCCATGAGGTCCTCATGGGAGCCGACCTGGACAACCCGGGCGCCATCGAGCACGACGATGAGGTCCGCCATGCGGACGGTGCTGAAGCGATGGGAGACGAGGATGGTGATGCCGCCGTCGTCGCCGGTCCGGCGGACGCCGGCGGCGTAGCGCTCGAAGAGGGCGTGCTCGGTCTCGGCGTCGAGGGCGGCGGTGGGCTCGTCGAGGACGAGGACGAGGGGCTCGTCGCGCATGAAGCCCCGGGCGAGGGCCAGCTTCTGCCACTGCCCGAAGCTGACCTCCACGCCGCCGGGCCAGGTGGGGCCGAGCTGGGTGTCGAGCCCGGCGGCCAGCCGCTCGACCACGTCGTCCGCGCCGGCTCGTTCGACCGCAGAGGTCACCGCCGGGACGTCGTCGAGGCGCGGCACGTCCCCGACGCCGACGCTGTGCTGCGCACGCAGCTCGAAGCGGAAGAAGTCCTGGAACGCTCCGGCGAGCCGCTCTCGCCACGCCTCCGCCGGCATCCCCGCCAGCGGGACCCCGTCCACGAGGATCCGGCCGGCGGTCGGTTCGTAGAGCTTGGCCAGGAGCTTCACGAGGGTGCTCTTGCCGGCCCCGTTCTCCCCGACCACCGCCACCACCGCTCCGGCGGGAAGGGTGAGCGACACGTCCTCGAGCACCAGCCGGTCGGTGCCGGGATAGGCGAAGGAGACGGCCTCGAAGGTGATGCCGTGCTCGATCCGCTCGGGCACCGGGAGGTCGGCGTCGGCGGTGAGGGAGGCGGCGTAGTCCTCCAGCCAGGCCAGCCGCTGGGAGCCGTCCATCCAGATGCCGCGCAGGAAGCCGATCTCGCCGACGGTGGCGCCGATGTAGGCCGACAGGCGCGAACCGGCGGCCAGCACGAGCAGGACGTCGCCGGCGGCGGCGTCGAGACCGGAGGCCACGAACACCACACCGCCGACGTAGGCGGCGCCGAAGATGGCCCACGCCGCGCTGTACCAGAGGGCCGATCCCCACCTGACCGAGGCGACCGGGCCATACCACTGCTCCCACGCCTCCCGACGCTGCGACACCAGGCGGGGGCCGATGCCGGTGACCCGAACCTCCTTGCCGGGCGGAGCGGTCGTGGCGGTGGTGAAGAGGTGGGTGGCGAGGCGCTTGGACGGTGCGCCCGCCTCTTCGGCCCGGCGCTCGAGGCCGGGGCGCCACGTCGAGGCGAGGACCGTGGGGACGGCGAACACGCCGAGCAGGAGCAGGGCCGGGTGCACCGAGGCCAGCAGCACGACGGTGATGCCGAGGCGGAGCAGGAAGCCGACCGTCGAGAACACCGACAGGTACATGTGGTCGAGGACGAACACCTGGTCGCGCAGCACGGACAGGCGGTCGAGCAGCTCGGGCCGCTCCTGATGGGCGATGGTGGCCACCGTCGCCTGGAGGCGGGCGACGTGAGATTCCAGCGCGATCGTCACCCGGTCGCGGAACCGGCGCTGGATCCGGGTGGACACCGTCCGCAAGAACCAGGTGGCGACGGCGGAGAGGCCCAGCCCGAAGGCGGCCAGCCGCACCCGGCCCTGGTCGCCGTCGACCACCCCGTCGCCGAGCAGCTTGAGCCACAGGGCGAGGAGGGCATCGGGCACCGCCGCCAGCAGGGCCGAGACGAGGGCGAAGGCCATGAGCCCGGGCTCGTGACGGAAGCCGAGCTTGCACAGCCGCCACATCGACGTCAGCGCCGGCGGCAGCGGGTCGTCTGCGTCCAGCGCCGTCCGGTCACGCAAGGACATCCAGCGTCACCCCCTCCTCGGCCTCGCCGTTGAAGCGCTCGGCTTGCAGCTCGAACATCGTCCGGTAGCGCCCGTTCTCAGCCATCAGCTCGTCGTGGGTGCCGAGCTCCACCACCCGACCGTGCTCGAGCACGCAGATCCGATCGGCTTGGCGGACGGTGGAGAAGCGATGCGAGATGAGGATGGTCGTGCAGTGCCGGGTGGCGGCCAGCACCCGTTGGAAGATCTCCGCCTCGCCGCGGACGTCGAGCTGCGCAGTGGGCTCGTCGAGGAGCACCACGCCAGCGCCGAGCTGCACGGCGCACAGGGCGCGGGCCAGCGCCACCCGCTGCCACTGCCCACCGGAGAGGTCACGCCCGCCCTCGAAGGACGGGTCGAGGATGGTGTCCCAGCCCCCCGGGGGCGCGGCCAGCTCGCTCAGGTCCACCTCCTCGAGCACGGGGCCGACCGCGGTGGCCGGGTGCTCGACCGCGAGGTGGCCC
>JBDSUN010000130.1:0-18846 GCA_039927735.1 Acidimicrobiales bacterium
AGCCGTCGGGCGACCCCTCCGACAGCAGCCACGCGGCGATCGCGTCGCGCTCGGCCCGCCAACGGGCGAGGTCTCCGTTGAGCCGGCCGGCCTCGGCGAGGCGTACGGCTCGATCGAGGGCCATCCAACAGTTGAGCTTCGAGTGCACGAAGTGCCGCGGCTCGTCGCGGACCTCCCAGATGCCCTGGTCGGGGCGGCGCCAGGCCCGCACCGTCAGATCTGCGACCTGGCGGAGGAACTCGGCGTTGTCGACGCTCAACGCTCCGCCGGCGCGCCCGAAGAGGTGCCCCGCCTCGAGGAGCTGGCCGAGCGAGTCGAGCTGCAGCTGCCCCGCAGCGCCGTTCCCGATCCGCACCGGCGCCGAGCCGCGGTGGCCGGCCAGGTGGTCGAGCTCGAGCTCGGGCAGGAGCCGCTCGCCGGTGACTCGATACATGATCTGCAGGTCCTCGGGTCGACCAGCGCCGGTCCGCTCCAACCAGCCCTTGAAGGCGGCCGCTTCCGGGAGGTAGCCGAGCAGGGCCAGGGACGCCAGCGTGAGGGTGGCGTCGCGGATCCAGGTGAAGCGGTAGTCCCAGTTGCGGACGCCGCCGATCCACTCGGGGAACGACGTCGTCCCGGCCGCCACGACGGCTCCCGTGGGGGCATAGGTGAGCGCCTTCAGCACGAGCGCCGCCCGATGGACCCGGCGCTCGTGGTCACCGACGTAGGTGCACCGGTCGAGCCACGCCTCCCAGAACGCGATGGTCTCGGCAAGGCGCCTCCTCATCGCGGCCGTGTGGTCGGCGACGCCTTCATGAGGTGACGGGTCGGCGGCCGCGGTCCACTCGGCCTCGAGCCACGCCTCGTCGCCGGCCGCGAGATCCCAGCTGGCGGCCACGTGCCCCCGATCGCCGCCGAGCTCCCGGCTCGCCCGCACCCACAGCGCGTCCGGACCTCCGACGATCGCTGCGGTCGTCGTCGAGGTGGGTGTGAACCTGGGCAGCACGGTGCCGTACTCGAAGCGGGGTCGGAGGCCCACGGCGACGGTGACGCGCCCGGATACGCACCGTGCCCGTCGGAGCACTGAAGCGTGGTGGTCGACGGCCGCGGGGCGTTCGGGATCGAACGGCCGGACCGGCATGCAGTCGGTGAGCTCCAGCACCCCGTCGGCGGTCACGAACGTGGTGGCCAGCACGTTCGTGGAGGGCAGGTAGGTGCGGTGGACGTCGCGCACCTCTGCGACCGGCGCGATCTGGAACTGTCCGCCGTCGTCGTCGAGCGATCGGGCGAAGACCGAAGGCGAGTCAAAGCGGGGAAAGCACAGCCAGTCGATCGATCCGTCCCGGCCGACGAGCGCCAACGAATGGCAGTCGCCGATCATCCCGTAGTCGCCGATCCGGTTCAGTGCGCTCTCCCCGATTGTCCGGTGGCCATGCTCGCGCGCCGCGGCCCGATCGGCCCTGCCAGCTCGCGATCGGGCAGGCACTCGCCGTGGAAGGGTCCACCCTGGGCGCGCTGCGGGGATCAGTCGGAGACCGGCCCCGCCATCTACGCCGCTTCGGCGGACGTGGTGACGTTGCGGCTCGTCGCCGCGGAGCGGTCCGGTCCACCTACGGTCGTGCCGAGCGGGATGATCACCTACGAACAGGGATCCGTCTCCGTCGACGAGATGAGTGATCTGTGGCTGTGCGTGTCGACCGGCACGCCCGGCACCTGGACACGGCTCCTGCGGGAGGACACCGCCCCCGGTCGCGTCGTACCGATCACCCCGGTCCGGGTGCTCGACACCTGCGTCACCGGAGGCCGACCGCCCGGCGCCCCAGCCGTGCCGGGCCAGCGCGGCGGCCGCCTCGGCACCGGCGAGGCCATCACCCTCGACCTGGGCGGCGTCGCACCGATCCCCGCCACCGCCTCCGCGGTCATCGGCAACGCCACCGTGTTCAGCCCCACGGTCAAAGCCTCCCTCCACATCCTCCCCGACGGCGCCACCGTCCCCGCGTCCACCGCCCACTTCCGGCAAGGCAGCAACGAGAGCAACTCGTTCACCTGCACCCTCACCCCCACCGGGCGCGTCACCACCCCCAGCCTCGACACCAGCCTCCGGTACCACGTCGTCATCGACATCGCCGCCTACGTCACCTGATCGGCAGCTGGTCGGCTGTCCGCTGAGGCTCCACTGCGAGAGAAGATCAACCGCCGGATCGGCCGGGCACTGCCTGATGGAGTCTTGGGGCGGGCGTTGAGCGGTTGCTCGCGGCGTCCGTGGGCTCCGGTCGGTTGGCTCCACAGCTGCCTGCCGCCCGCTCGGGTTGGCCTCCGAACGAAGTGCCGACCGGATCCTGTCGGGGCGTGGCTCGAAAGAGGCGAGCAGAGACCTTCATCAGGAGTACCCGTCGAGCGTCCCAACGATCCACGAGGAGGTACCTACGATGACGTTGATCGGGGTTGATCCCCACAAGGGGCCACGCACACCGCGGTGGCCGTCGGCACGACGAGCTGCGGCCGGGGGTCGTGGAGGACCACACCGCAGAGCTGCGGTTGTTGTCGGACGAACACGACGAGGCTTCGGAAGCAGTCGGCGCCCTCATGGGGCAGGATGCTCGGCACTTGCAGCCACATCTTCAGCGGGCGATCATCACGATCCCGCCGACGGGCGATATCCAACGTGCACGGCGCCGACGGAACCAGCAATCGGTACGAATGCGGCCAAGTGGCCGGACACCTACGTCGCCGTGTCCACTTCTTCGAGCACCCGCGCTCGGGGAGCTCCCGCCAGACCCGGGGACATGTCCGGCGTCTGCCAGATCACCTGCTCGAGGAACTCCTTGAACTTGTTCGCTGCCTCAACGCTGGCGAAGTCGAGATCCACCACGATGTACTTGTCGTCGTCGATCGGCTGATGGACTTGCTGCGCGGTCATGCCGGCATCACGTCGGGCCTGCCCGAAGCTGTTGAACGCGTCGAGCCAGGTCGACAGGTCGGTGATGGCGTGCTCGATGTGCAGTCTCGTCACGATGCCTCCTGAGCTGTTCCCGAGGAGGACTGTATGTCGTGCACTCACCGTCGCTCGACAGAAGTGCCGACGGCGCGGGCGCTCTGTGGCTCAGATCGAGCTGCCACGACGGTCGGCGTCGCATCGCCCCTTTCGCGCACGCCCTGAACCCGACGGCGGCGATGAGCGCTGCGCTCAGCCCGCCAGTGCGCCGCGTCATCACATCTTGTCGAGGAGCTGCTTCTTCTTCTGATCGAACTCGGCCTGGGTGAGGAGGCCCTGCTGGCGGAGCTGGTCGAGCTGGGTGATCTGCTCGGGGATGGAGGCGCTGGCGGCCGGGCGGGCGCCGATGCGGTCGAACTTGCGGTTCTCGTTGGCCTCCATCTGCTTGTAGATCTCGTTCTGGATGGCCGACGGCTTGCGCACGTTGGAGAACGACTGCCGGCCCATCTCGCCGGCCGACTCGATCACGAGGTCCCCGGAGCCGAACATCCGCTCAACGACGGTCTGGCTGAAGAAGACGGTGTTGACCCGCTCGAGCGGGATCTCGATGCCGTGCTTCGACAGCACGCCGTGGCGGTAGATGAGCCGGTCGGTGGTGACGACGAAGTGGGTCGTCACCCAGCTGGCGTACGTGAGCCCCACCCAGACCAGCGCCGCCAGGACGAGCACACCGGCCACGGCCAGCGACACTCCCTCCCAACTGCTGATCAGCATGAAGATCCCCAGCGCAAGGGCGGCCACCAGCGCCAGTCCCTCCCTCAGGAAGTACTCCCAGTGAGGGTGGAGGTCGAGGACGATGTCCTCGCCCTCGTTCAGCAGCTTCTTCGAGAACGGCACGGCGGGAGCGTACCGCTCAGGCCCAACCCAGCTCGTGGAGTCGGTGGTCGTCGATGCCGAAGTGGTGGGCGACCTCGTGGATCACCGTCACCCGCACCTGCTCCACCACCTCGGCCTCGTCGGCGCACATGGCCAACAGCGGCAAGCGGAAGATGGTGATGCGGTCGGGCATCACCATGCCCGCGTAGCCGGCGTCGCGCTCGGTGAGGGGCACTCCGTCGTAGAGCCCGAGGAGCGACGAGCCGACGAACCCCTCCCGTACCACCACGGCGACGTTGTCGACCACCTTCCAGAGGTCGTCCGGGATCTCGTCGAGGGCGTCGGCCACCAGCTCCTCGAAGCGTTCCACCGGTACGTCCACCGGGCTCAGCGTAGGGTCGGCAGACCATGGATCCCGAGGCGCTCCTCGAAGGGCTGGACGATGCGCAACGTGCGGCGGTGATCTCGGTCGCCATGCCGCTGGTGGTCCTGGCCCCCGCCGGCTCCGGCAAGACGCGGGTGCTCACCCGCCGCATCGCCTACCGGGTGGCCACCGGCGAGGCCGACCCCCGTCACGTGCTGGCCCTCACCTTCACCCGCAAGGCAGCCGGGGAGCTCGACGACCGCCTGCGCAAGCTCGGCCTGCGCCGTGACGCCACCACTGGCACCTTCCACGCGGTGGCCTGGGGCGCCCTGCGCACCCGCTGGGCCGACCAGGGGCGCACCGCCCTCACCCTGCTCGACCGCAAGGGCCGGCTGCTCACCGACCTTGCCCCCACCACCGCCGGGCGCGACAAGCGCACCGTCGCCGCCGACCTGGCCACCGAGATCGAGTGGGCCAAGGCCCGCATGATCACCCCCGATGCCTACGCCGAGGCGGTCGTCCGGGCCGTCCGCAAGCCTGCCCTAAAGGCCGAGGTGGTGGCCGAGGCCTACGCCGCCTACGAGCACCGCAAGCGCCGGGGCGGTCTGGTCGACTTCGACGACCTGCTGGGCCTGTGCGCCAGGGCGCTGGAGGAGGACGCCGCCTTCGCCACCGCCCAGCGCTGGCGGTTCCGCCACCTCTTCGTGGACGAGCTGCAGGACGTGAACCCGCTGCAGTTCCGGCTGCTGGAGGCGTGGCGGGGCGACCGCTACGACGTCACCGCCGTCGGCGACCCCCAGCAGGCCATCTACGGCTGGAACGGCGCCGATGCCGGGTTCCTCCTGGACATCCACCGGTGGTGGCCACCGGCGGAGGTGATCGAGCTGCAGCGCAGCTATCGCTCGACCCCCGAGATCCTCGACGGTGCTGCCTCGGTGCTGCGGGGAGCTCGCCAGCCCGCTCGAGAGGTGCACGCCACCCGACCCTCCGGTGCGCCGCCGCACCTCCAAGGCCACGCCGACGACCGGGCCGAGGCCGTAGCCATCGCCCAAGCCGTCCGGTTGGCCCGGGCCCCAGGGCGACGCTGGTCGGAGCAGGCCGTGCTGGTGCGCACCCATGCCCAGACCCATCTGCTGGCCGAGGCGCTGCGAGGAGCCGGCATCCCCCACCGCCTGCGGGGCGGGGCTGCCTTCCTCGACCGCGGCGACGTGCGCCGGGCGCTGCGCGACCTCCGTCAGACGCGGGTGCCCCTCGGCACGGCCTTGGCCGACCTGGAGCTCGAGCTGGAAGCCCGCCAGGCCACCGACGACGACGAGCTCGACCTCCGCTCCGACGACCTCGACGCCCAGGCGGTGGTGCTCGACCGCCAGGCCGATGAGCGGGCCGCCCTCGGGGCGCTGCTGCGCATGGGCCGGGACTACTTGCGGCTGGACCCGGTGGGGCGGGCGGACACCTTCAGCTCCTGGCTCACCGCCACCGTGCAGTCCGAGGGCGACGCCGGCGCCGGGAAGGACGCCGTCGACGTGGCCACCTTCCACGCCGCCAAGGGACTGGAGTGGATGACCGTGCACCTGGCTGGCGCCGAGGACGGCTACGTGCCCATCGCCCACGCCCGCACGGCCGCGGCCAAGGCCGAGGAAGCCCGCCTGCTGTACGTGGCCATGACGCGCGCCCAGCGCGAGCTGCGGATCACCTGGGCCGAGCAGCGGACCTTCGCCGGCAAGGTCGTCGACCGGCGTCGCTCCCCCCTGCTCGATCCCCTGGTGCAGAGCGCAGCCGCTCGACCCGCACCGGTGGCACCGGGTCAGGTCACGCCACCCATCGAGGATTGGGGCGACGAGGTGGCCCGCCAACGGGCTGCGCTCGGGGCCGCCCGGGAGGCGACGCCGCCCGAGCTCGACGGGTTGCGGCGGTGGCGCAAGGTGGCCGCCCGGGCGGCCCGCATCGAACCGGAGACGGTGCTGCCGGACCACGTGCTCAGCCGAGTGGCCGCGGCCCGGCCGGCGGACCTCGAGGAGCTGGGGGCCGTGCGGGGCGTCGGCCCCATCCTGGCCGGGCGCTTCGGCCACGCCATGCTGGACGCCATGGCCGAGCCCGCCGATCGTGCGTCGGACCGATGAGGTTCAGCATCGAGCAGCGCTTCGCCTCCGACGTGGACGCCGTCGCCCGCGCGTACGCCGACCCCGAGCTCTACGTCGCCCTCGTCGGGCTGCCCAAGCTGACCCAACCAGAGGTGGTCGGTCATGACGTCGACGGCGACCACGTCGTGCTGCAGGTGCGCTACCGCTTCGGCGGCGAGCTGTCGGCCACCGCCACCGCCGTGATCGACCCGGCCCGGCTCACGTGGGTAGAACGATCCACCCACGACCTCGCTCACCGCACCACCACCTTCACCATGGTGCCGGACCACTACGCCGATCGCTTCACCTGCGCCGGGTCGTACCGCTTCGAAGCCGACGGAGCCGGGAGCCGACGACGGGGCGAGGGCGACGTGAAGGTCAAGGCCTTCCTCGTCGGCGGGGCTGTTGAGGGCGCCATCGTCTCCGGCCTCAAGGAGCACCTCGTCGACGAGGTGCCCGTCGTCGATGCCTTCGTGGCCGCGCGCTAGGTCGGGGCCGGCGGAGCGGGGTCGGCCTGCCGTCCGTCCCGCTCGGCCCGCAGCCCGGCGAAGAGCCCGGAGTCCATCGAGATGAAGAGGCCCTCGGCCTCGGCGCAGAGCACGTCGCCGGCCCACAGCTCGCCCTGCGTGAAGATCTTCCGACCGTCGACGCGCAGGAGCTCGCCGACGAAGCGCAGCTCGGTCTGGAGTGGGGTCGGCTTGCGGTAGTTCACCGTCAACCGTCCCGTCATCCCAGGGTTGCCCGAGAGGGACTGGGTGGAGCCCAGCACCTCGTCGAAGGCGGCGGCGATGTAGCCGCCGTGGACACAGCCCGGCGGGCCCTCGTAGGCGGCACCGAAGGTGGCCTTGCCGCGCATGCGACCGTCCTCCAGCCAGAGCTCGATCGGCGGGGCCAAGGGGTTGGCCCGTCCGAGCATCGGGCTGTGGTCGAAGAAGGCGAAGGGCTCGCCGGCGTTGGCCGATTCCGCGTAGCCCTCGTACATCGACTTGCTGGTGTGGGCGCTGAACCTCGACGCAGCCGCCTCGACCTCAGCGGCGGCCGCATCGATGACCTCGTTCGGGGCGCTCGTCTGCACCATCCGGTGAAGGACGTCGCGGATGGCATCGGCGACGCGAAAGAGCGCGATCCGGCGGGGTGACGGCTCGAGGTCACGGAGCTCCTGCATGGCCGCAGCCCAGCCGCCTGTGCCGGGCGAGGTGGCGCTCGGAGGGGGCGGTTCGTCGGTCACGCCACGTCCTCCAGGTCCACGACCAGCGGGGCGTGGTCGGAGGGCTGCTGGCCCTTGCGGGCGTTGCGGTCGATGAGGGCCCAGCAGACTTGTGCGGACAACGATGCCGAGCCCAGGACGAGGTCGATGCGCATGCCGATCCCCTTGTGGAAGTTGCCGGCCCGGTAGTCCCACCACGAGAAGAGGCGCTCGACGTCCGGGTAGCGGTCCCGGAACACGTCGGTGAGGCCCCAGTCGAGCAGGTCCTGCAGGGCGGCCCGCTCCGGCGCGCTGACGTGGGTGGCATCGACGAGGGAGGCGGCATTCCACACGTCTCGATCGGCCGGCGCGATGTTGAGGTCACCGCACAGGGCCACCGGCTGGGACGGATCGGCGGTGGCGGTGAGATGGTCGACCAGCCGCCCGAGCCACCGGAGCTTGTACTGGTAGTGCTCGTGGTCGACTGCCCGGCCGTTGGGCACGTAGGCGCTCATCACCCGCACCCCGCCGCAGGTGGCGGTGATCAGCCGAGCCTCGGGATCGGGCGTCTCGCCGTCGCCGAAGCCGTCCACCACGTCGTCGAGACCGACGCGGCTGATGATGGCCACGCCGTTCCAACGCCCCTCACCGTGGTGGACGCTCTCGTAGCCGAGGGCCGAGAACGCCATCGTCGGGAACGCGGTGTCCGCCAGCTTGGTCTCCTGCATGCAGACGACATCGGGACGACACTCCACCAACCACGCCTCGACCCGCTCGAGACGGACCTTCAACGAGTTGACGTTCCAGGTCGCGAGGCGCACGGCCTCGGACGCTACCGCCCGCGCTCGACCCACCCGACCGAGTGGGGGGGCCCGATCGTGTCGGGCTCGCCCCCCTCGGTGCCGGTGGCACCCCGACCCCCGAAGGGGGAGCCGGTCAGCGCTTCTTCGTGGCCCTGGTGGCCTTCCTGGCCGGGGCCTTCTTGGCCGCAGCCTTCTTGCGGGCCGGAGCCTTCTTGGCCGCAGCCTTCTTGCGGGCCGGAGCCTTCTTGGCCACGGCCTTCTTGCGGGCCGGAGCCTTCTTGGCCACGGCCTTCTTGCGGGCCGGAGCCTTCTTGGCCACGGCCTTCTTGCGGGCCGGAGCCTTCTTGACTGCGGCCTTCTTCTTGGCCGGAGCCTTCTTGGCTGCGGCCTTCTTCCTGGTTGCTGCCACCCGTTCCTCCTCTGTCGGTTGTTCGGGATCGCCTGCCGCCCCCAAGGGTGCGACACCTGGCATGGTCAGGTCGACGCCGCGCCGGGGCGTGTCGAACGCGTTGACCACGAACGTGTAGGTCGTGCCGAAGCTCAAGACCTCGCGCGCACTGCGCGGAGTCGGGTCGCCCAGGCTCTTGAGCGGTAGGTAGCAGCGCGCGCCGTCCACGAGGACGTAGGCGCCGTGCGAAGCGAAGCGCTCCACCTCGCCGCTCACCGTCGACCCGACCGGATGCGCCGAGACGAACTCGATGAAGGGCAGCGCCTCGTTGTACGGCTCCACCGCACCGCCCCCGCCCGAGCCGCCGCGACGACGTCGACCTGTGCCGCCGCCGTCGTCGGATGTCGCCGCGGCCAGCGCCGCCTGCTTGACCGGTGCCGGCTCGGCGCGCTCGCCGCGACTGCGGCCGCCGCCGCGCCCGCTCGGCTCCGCGGCGCGCTTGGTCGCCTTCGCCGCAGGTGCCGGTGTCACCTTCTTGGCCGCCTTCTTGGCGTCGCTCACCGAGCGTCGACTCAGGGGGCCGCGCACGGGCGAGCGCTCCATGAACACCCACCCGACGTGAGGCACGGGCTTGCCCCCGACCAGACGACCCTGGTCGAACAGCCAGCCGTACTGGCCGTGGAACTCCTGGAAGGAGTCGTTGGAGAGCACGACCGCATCGGCACGGTCGGCGATCTGCAGCAAGAACGCGTCACCGCGCCCGATCACGCCGGCCGGTGGAGAGATCACCTCACCGGCATCGATGGCCTCCTCGAAGGCGGCGCGCTCCGAATCGTCGATGCGGTTCGGGAAGCTGGCATCGACCACGACGGTGACGGCGACCGGCTTGAACTCCTCCAGGTACGCGCGCACTGCCTCATCGAGCTGTTGCAAGCTCGGCAAGGTGCGGCCCTCTGTGGCGAGGTTCGATCCGTCGACGACGACGTGCTGGACGGTCATCCGGGTTGCAAGTCAACCAGAGGAAGGCGAAGCACCGGGGGATGCTGGGGGCTCACTCAGCCGACCGAGAAGGTCTCGATCATCACGTCGGCGAGATCGGCCGCTGCGGAGCCGGTGCTCACGGTGACGATGTAGGTGCTGCCGTTGATCGGGATGTAGTACTGCACGCCCTCGGCAGGCACCGACGAGCCGTCGGGTAGAGCGACCGCGATGGTGTACTCGATCCGCAGCGCCTCGCCCGGGCCCGCGTCCACGATCCCGCTGTCGAGCACCTCGCCGCCCAGCGACGAGAGCTGCTGCGTGGCTGGGCCCTCGATCTCCTCGAGCGGCGCCTCGCCAGGGATCTCGACGACGTTCACGTTGTCGGCGAACTGCTCGTCGCTGAAGTCGAAGGCCACCAGGACCGCACCGTTCTCGAAGAGTCCGAGGCCCTGTTCCAGCAGACCCTCGGGGGCATCAGGGAAGGCGCTGGAGAAGTCCTCCCCGCCCCGGGCGAGATCCTCGGCGGCGACGAGCTCCCAGCCCTCCGGCGCCCCGATCGACACCTCATCACCCTCGAGCAGGGCGTACCCGTCGGGGAGGTCGCCCGATCCGTCGACCGTGGTGTCGGAGCCGTCGCCCTCGGTCGTCTCGGTGTCCTCGGCCGTCGTGGGCGTGGACGCGTCGTCGTCGTCTCCACCGCTCAGCAGCACGAGCGCAACAACGAGGAGGAGGACCACACCGACCACGCCGGCGACGATCAGCGGCACCTTGTTCCCGGACGAGCCGGGCGACGGAGGCGGGCCGGGTGGCGGAGCCGTCGGCGACCACTCCGACGCCGGCGGCACGGGCGGTGCCTGCTCGGGCGGGTACCACTTGGCGTCGGAGGCCTGCCACCAGTCGGGCCCTTGCTGGGCGTCGCTCATCTCGGGGTCCCCATCCGACCACCCTACGATGCGGTCGTGACGATCCGGGCGGCCTTCTTCGACTTCGGGGGTGTGATCCTCTCCAGCCCCTTCGACGCCTTCAACGGGTTCGAGGCGCGCAACGACTTGCCGCGCGACTTCATCCGCACCATCAACGCCACCAACGCGGACACGAACGCGTGGGCCCGCTTCGAGCGCAGCGAGGTGGCCTTCGACGAGTTCTGCGACCTGTTCGAAGCCGAGTGCCGGGAGCAGGGCCACGAGGTGGCCGCCCGCGAGCTCATGCCGCTGCTGGCCGGCGAGATCCGCCCGGCCATGGTGGAGGCCCTGCGGCGTTGCGGAGAGCACCTGGTGACCGCGTGCCTCACCAACAACTGGGTCAGCTTCGACGACTTCCCCAGCGACGCACGCGCGGGTGGCCGCGATGGCGTGCTGGCCCACTTCGACCACATCGTCGAGTCGAGCAAGGTCGGGGTCCGCAAGCCCGACCCTCGCTTCTACGAGATTGCCTGCGAGACCGCCGCGGTCGACCCGCACGAGGTCGTGTTCCTCGACGACCTCGGAGTGAACCTGAAGCCAGCCGCCGCCATGGGGATGACCACCATCAAGGTGGTCGACCCCACCGAGGCCCTCGCTGCGCTCCAGCGGTTGGTCGGCTTCGCCCTCGCCTGACGGGAGCGGAGCTAGAGGTCGAGGTCGAGAGCGGCGGCCAGCAGCTGAGCCTGCTCCTGGGCGTGGACGGCATGGGAGCCGGTGGCGGGGCTGCCTGACTCGTAGCGCGACACCCGGTGGATCGAGTGGGTTTCGTCGAAGCGCTCGTAGAGCCGACCCTTCACGAAGTTCCAGGCGCCCATGTTCTCCGGCTCCTCCTGCAGCCACACGAGGTCGTTGGCGTTCGGGTAGGAGGCGATGATCTCGTCGAGCTGGTCGGCGGGCCACGGGTAGAGCTGGTCGACCCGCACCACGGCCACCGGCGCACCGGCCTCGTCGCGCGCCGCGAGGGCATCGTGACCGACCTTGCCGGTGGCCAGCACGACTCGCCGGATGGCGTCGCGGTCGTTGACGCCGGCGTCGTCGATGGTCTCGAGGAAGTGGCCGGTCAGCAGGTGGTCGCCCGAGGATCGCATCGACTTCGCCCGCAGCAGCGACTTGGGGGTGAAGATGACGAGCGGCTTGCGGATGCTGCGACGCACCTGTCGCCGGAGCAGGTGGAAGATCTGGGCGGCCTGCGTGCAGTTCGCCACCTGGATGTTGTCTTCGGCGCACAGGGTGAGGAACCGCTCGACCCGCGCCGAGGAGTGCTCCGGGCCCTGACCCTCGTAGCCGTGCGGGAGGTAGAGCACGAGCCCGGCCGTCTGGTTCCACTTGTCCTCGGCGGAGACCATGAACTGGTCGACGATCGTGGAGGCCCCGTTCCAGAAGTCCCCGAACTGGGCCTCCCAGACCACCAAGGACTCCTTGGCCACCACCGAGTAGCCGTACTCGAACCCCAGGGCGGCGTACTCGGACAGCAGCGAGTCGTAGATCCAGAACTTGCCCTGATCCGGGCTCAGGTGGGCGAGCGGAGCGTGCTCGGCACCGTTGGTGTGGTCGACCAGCACCGAGTGTCGGTGACTGAAGGTGCCCCGTCTCGTGTCCTGACCGGCGATGCGCAGATCCGTGCCTTCGAGGAGGAGGGAGCCGTAGGCCATCGCCTCGGCCAGCGCCCAGTCCACCTCGCCGCCGGCCCACATCTTGTCGCGCGCCTCGAACTGCTTGAGCAGCTTGGGGTGCACCTGGAACCCGTCCGGCGCGCTCGACAGCGCGGTGTACACCTCGTCGAGCACCGCCCGCTCCACGCCGGTCTCGACGTGCGGGAGCACGCCGATGGGCGGCGGCGGCGCCTTGGCGATGGCCTCGGTGGCGGGGGCCGTCTGACGGGTCTCGTCGAGGGCCGTCTGGAGGCGCTTCTGGAAGTCGTCGAGAGCACCCTCGGCCTCTTCGAGCGACAGCTGCCCCCGCTTCACGAGCGACTCGGTGAAGAGCTTGCGCACCGAGCGGCGCTGGTTGATCTTGGCGTACATCATCGGCTGCGTGTAGCTGGGGTCATCGCCCTCGTTGTGGCCGTGGCGGCGATAGCAGACCATGTCGATGACGGAGTCCTTGCGGAACCGCTGCCGGTAGGCGAAGGCCAGGCGCGCCACCCGCACGCAGGCTTCGGGGTCGTCGCCGTTCACGTGGAAGATGGGAGCCTGGATGATCTTGGCGACATCCGTGGAGTAGAAGCCGGAGCGGGCGGCCTCCGGCGTGGTGGTGAAGCCGATCTGGTTGTTGACGACCACGTGGATCGTCCCGCCCACGCGGTAGCCCTTGATGTCGCTCATGTTGAGCGTCTCGGCCACCACCCCCTGACCGGCGAAGGCGGCGTCGCCGTGCATGAGGATGGGCAGCACCGAGAAGGCCTCAGGGTCGTTGATGGCGTCCTGGCGGGCCCGCACCATGCCGATGACGACGGGGTCGACGGCCTCGAGGTGGCTCGGGTTGGCGGCCAGCTCGACGGTGATGTCCTTGCCGCTCCGCGCCACGAACTTGCCCACCTGGCCGAGGTGGTACTTGACGTCGCCGGAGCCCTGCATGGAGTCGGGGTCGACTTGGCCCTCGAACTCCTTGAACAGCTGGTCGTAGCTCTTGCCGACGATGTTGGTGAGCACGTTGAGCCGGCCACGGTGCGGCATGCCGATGACGCTGCCGTCGAGACCGGAGTCGGCGGCTGCCTCCAGGATGGCGTCCAGGATCGGGATGGCTGACTCGGCCCCTTCGAGGCCGAAGCGCTTCTGCCCCACGTACTTGGTGGCCAAGAACTTCTCGAAGGCCTCAGCGGCGTTGAGCCGCTCGAGGATGTAGCGCTGGTCGTCGAGATCCAGCTCCGGCGACTCGCCCTCGAGCTGCTCCTGGATCCAGTGCTGCTCCGCCGGGTCCTGGATGTGCATGTACTCGATGCCGATGGTGCGGCAGTAGGCGTCGCGCAGCACGTGCAAGACATCGCCCAGCGGCACGCGCTCGCGCCCGGCCAGGCCGCCGGTGAGGAACTCGCGGTCGAGGTCCCAGATGGTGAGGCCGTAGGTGGCCGGGTCGAGCTCGGACGGCATGTCCGGCTCCTTCCACCGGAGCGGATCGAGGTCGGCGATCAGGTGGCCGCGCACCCGGTGGACCCGGATGAGGTTGGCCACCGCCATCTGCTTCTCGAGCATGGCCTGCTCGCGGTCGATGGGGTTGACATCGCGCCGCCACTGCACCGCCTCGTAGGGCACCTCGAGAGCCCGAAAGACCTCGTCGTAGAAGCCGTCGACGCCGAGGAGCAGCTCCTCCACCCGCTTCAGGAACAGACCCGACTCGGCCCCCTGGATGATGCGGTGGTCGTAGGTGGAGCTGATGGTGATGACCTTGGACACGCCGAGGTCGGCCAGAGTGACCGGGTCGGCGGCCTTCCACTCCGTCGGGTAGTCGAGGGCGCCGACGCCGACGATGAGGCCTTGGCCCGGCATGAGGCGCGGCACCGACTGCTGGGTGCCGATGGTGCCGGGGTTGGTGAGGCTCACGGTGGTGCCGGCGAAGTCGTCCGGGCTCAGCTTGTTGGAGCGCACCTTGTGGATCAGCTCCTCGTACGCGCCCCAGAAGCCACGGAAGTCATGGGTGTCGGCGTCACGCACGACCGGCACCAGCAGCGTCCGGCTGCCGTCGCTCTTCTCCATGTCCACGGCGATGCCGAGGTTGACGTGGTCGTGGCGCACTACTCGCGGCTTGCCGTCGGCGTCCTCGACATAAGAGGCGTTCATCACCGGCACGGTGTCGTGGATGGCCCGCACCACGGCGAAGCCGATCAGGTGGGTGAAGGACACCTTGCCGCCGCGCGTGCGCCCCAGGTAGCCGTTGATGACCCGCCGGTTGACCTCGAGGAGCTTGGCCGGGACGCTGCGGAAGCTGGTGGCGGTGGGGACCCCGAGGCTGGCCTCCATGTTGGTGACGATCCGGGCCGCCGCCCCCCGGATGGGCTGACCGGGGGACTCCACGGCTGCCTCGGGCGTCGCCTTCGACTTGGGCGCGGGGTCGGCCGGGGCGGCGAGCGGCGGGGCGGCCGCCGGCTCGGGAGCAGGAGTGGCGGCGGGGGCGCCGACGGTCTGCGGGGCGGCGTCTCGCTTGTAGTCCTCGAAGAAGTCTCGCCAGCTCTCGCTCACCGACCCGGGGTCGGCCAGGTACTGCTCGTGCATCTCGTCGACGAGCCAGGCGTTGGGGCCCACGGCGTTGGGCGAGTGGTCGTCGTGCGGGGAGATGTCGTCAGCCACGGCGTCGAGCGTACCGGCGCCGGCATCCACCCTCCGGCCCCGGTCCGGGGTTAGACCGATCGGGTCAACCCACGGGAGAGGGAGAGCTGCCATCGACACATCGGCTGCATCCAACGGCGACGAGCGCTGGTCGCTCCACCGCCTCCGCACCTTCGTCGGACACCAGGTGGCGGTCGACACCGACACCGGGCACATGGAGGGGACCTTGCTCTCCTGCACGTCCCGATCGGCGTGGATCGTGAGCGACGACGTCGATCACGTGGTCGCCCTGCCGCACCTCAGGCTGGTGCACGACCTGTCTTGAACCGCCGATAGCGTCGTCGCCTATGTCCAACGCCGCTCAGTTCATCTTCACCATGCGGAAGGTGGGCCGATTCCACCCGCCCGACAAGGAGGTGCTGAAGGACATCAGCCTCTCCTTCTACCCCGGTGCCAAGATCGGCGTCATCGGGCCGAACGGGTCCGGCAAGTCTTCGCTGCTGCGGATCATGGCCGGGATCGACGACGGCTTCACCGGCGAGGCTCGCCTCTCCCCCGGGTTCACCGTCGGCCTCCTCGAGCAGGAGCCCACGCTGGATCCGACCAAGGACGTGCGCGGCAACGTCATGGACGGCGTGGCCGAGGTGGCCGGGCTCCTCGAGCGCTACGACGCCGTGCTGGCCAAGTACGCCGACCCCGACGCCGACTACGACAAGATCGGCGCCGAGCAGGCCGAGCTCGAGGCCAAGATCCAGGCCGCCGGTGCCGACGACCTCGACCGTCAGATCGAGATCGCCATGGACGCGCTGCGTCTCCCGCCGGCCGACGCCGAGATCGGTCCCCTCTCCGGTGGTGAGAAGCGGCGGGTGGCCCTGTGTCGCCTGCTGCTGGCCAAGCCCGACCTGCTCCTGCTCGACGAGCCCACCAACCACCTGGACGCCGAGTCGGTGGCCTGGCTCGAGCACACCCTGAAGACGTACACGGGCACGGTCGTGGCCATCACCCACGACCGCTACTTCCTGGACAACGTGGCTCAGTGGATCCTCGAGCTCGAGTTCGGCAAGGGCCACCCCTTCGAGGGCAACTACACGGGCTGGCTGGAGCAGAAGCAGGCCCGCGTCGCCGCCGAGGACAAGGCCGACTCGGCCCGCAAGCGCATGCTCGACCGCGAGCTCGAGTGGGTGCGGATGGCCCCCAAGGCCCGCCAGGCCAAGGGCAAGGCGCGCCTCCAAGCCTACGACAAGCTGCAGGCCGAGTCCGAGTCGGCCGAGCGGCTCGACAAGCTGCAGATCCAGCTGCCGCCCGGCCGCCGACTCGGGGGGATCGTGATCGAAGCCGACGACGTGTCCAAGGGCTACGGGGACCGTCTGCTCGTCGATGACCTCACCTTCAAGCTCCCGCCCGCCGGCATCGTCGGCGTGATCGGAGCCAACGGCGCCGGCAAGACCACCCTGTTCCGGATGATCACCGGCCAGGAGGAACCGGACTCCGGCACCTTCAGGGTCGGCGACACGGTCGACCTCGCCTACATGGACCAGAGCCGCGACTCGCTCGACCCCGACGCCTCCGTCTACGAGGAGATCACCGGCAGCACCACCGACTACATGAAGGTGGGCAACCAGGAGGTCAACGGGCGCTCCTACGTGAGCAAGTTCAACTTCAAGGGCTCCGACCAGCAGAAGAAGGTCGGCGTGCTGTCCGGCGGTGAGCGCAACCGCGTCCTGCTGGCCAAGATGCTCAAGCAGGGCTCGAACGTGCTGCTCCTCGACGAACCCACCAACGACCTGGACGTCGACACCCTCCGCGCCCTCGAGGACGCCCTGGAGGCCTTCGCGGGTTGTGCGGTCGTGATCAGCCACGACCGGTGGTTCCTCGACCGCATCGCCACCCACATCCTCGCCTTCGAGGGCGACAGCGTGGTCCGCTGGTTCGAGGGCAACTTCAGCGACTACGAGGCCTGGCGGCACAAGGAGCTCGGCGCCGCGGCCGACCAGCCCCACCGCATCAAGTACAAGCCCCTGGCCCGCTAGGAGAGGAGCGCCAGGACCCGACTGGCCATGGCCTCGGCGTCTCCGTCGTCGGGGCGCAGGACGAGATCGGGCGACGTGGGAGGTTCGTAGGGATCGTCGATGCCCGTGAAGCCCGTGATCTCCCCGGCTCGGGCCCTGGCGTAGAGGCCCTTCGGGTCGCGGGCTTCGCAGAGCTCGATGGGGGTGTCGACGAAGACCTCGATGAAGGGCAGGTCGGCCTCGGTGTGGACCGCTCGCACCTGGTCGCGGCCGGCTCGGTAGGGGCTGATGAGCGGGACCAGGGCGACCACGCCGGCGTCGGCCATGAGGCGGGCGACGTGGCCGACCCGCCGGACGTTCTCGGCCCGGTCGACGGCGCTGAAGCCGAGGTCGCCGTTGAGGCCGAGGCGGATGTTGTCGCCGTCGAGCACGTAGGCCGGCCGGTCGAAGCCGACCAGTCGCTCCTCGCAGGCGGCGGCCACGGTCGACTTCCCCGAACCGGACAGGCCGGTGAGCCAGATCGTCGCCCCCACCGACGGCCGATCGGCTCGGGCCACCCGGCCGGGATGCCAGGTGACGTTGTCCGCCATCAGTCGCTCGCGGGCGGGAGGATCATGCCGGCACCGACGGTGGTGTGACTGGCCTCGTCCACGAGGATGAAGCTGCCGGTGGTGCGGTTGCGCCGGTACTCGTCGTAGAACAGCGGGGTGGTGGTTCGCAGGGTGACCCGGCCGATCTCGTTGAGGGCCAGGCCGACGGCGTCCTCGTAGCGGTGCAGCGTGTTGATGTCGAGCTGGTACTGAAGGTCCTTCACGAGGGCCCGGCCCCAGCGAGTGGTGTGCTTGATGGCGAACTTGGCCCCCTCCCGCAGCCAGGTGTCGTCAGACATCCAGCACACCATCGCCTCGATGTCTTGGCCGACGTGGGGCTGGTTCTTGCGGCGGGCGATCATGTCGCCGCGGCTGATGTCGATCTCGTCGGCCAGGCGGAGCGTGACCGACATCGGCGAGTAGGCCGCGTCGATGGGCCCATCCGCGGTGTCGATGGAGGCGATGGTGGAGCTGAACCCCGACGGCAGGACGACGATCTCGTCGCCGGTCCTGAACACCCCGCCGGCCACCTGCCCGGCGTAGCCGCGGTAGTCGTGCGTCGAGTGGTCGCTCTGGTTCTGCGGGCGGATGACGTACTGCACCGGGAAGCGAGCGTCGATCAGGTTCCGGTCCGAGGCGATGTGCACATCCTCGAGGTGGTGCAGCAGCGCACCGCCCTCGTACCAGGGCATGTTGGCGGAGCGGTCCACGATGTTGTCGCCGTGCAGGGCTGACACCGGGATGAAGGTGAGGTCGTGGACGTCGAGCTTCATGGCGAAGGCTCGGAACTCGGCCTTGATCTCCTCGAAGCGGGCCTCGCTCCAGTCGACCAGGTCCATCTTGTTCACGCACAGGACGAGGTGCGGGATGCCGAGCAGGGTCGCCAGGAATGCGTGGCGGCGCGATTGCTCGAGCACGCCCTTGCGAGCATCGATGAGGATGATGGCGAGATCGGCCGTCGACGCGCCGGTGACCATGTTGCGCGTGTACTGCGTGTGCCCGGGGGTGTCGGCGATGATGAACTTGCGCTTGGGGGTGGCGAAGTAGCGGTAGGCGACGTCGATGGTGATCCCCTGCTCGCGCTCGGCCCGCAGGCCGTCGGTGAGCAGCGCCAGGTTCGTGTACTCGTCGCCGCGCTCGCGTGAGGTGCGCTCGACGGATTCGAGCTGGTCCTCGAAGATGGCCTTGGAGTCGTACAGCAGCCGGCCGATGAGCGTGCTCTTGCCGTCGTCGACGGAGCCGGCGGTGGCGAACCTGAGGAGGTCCATCAGAAGTAGCCCTCCTTCTTGCGGTCCTCCATGGCGGCCTCCGAGCTGCGGTCGTCGGCCCGGGTCGCCCCCCGCTCGGTCACGCGGGTGGCGGCCACCTCCTCGACGATCTCCTCGGGGGTC
>JBDSUN010000131.1:0-3721 GCA_039927735.1 Acidimicrobiales bacterium
GTCTGGCGGTGCAGATCCGGGTACAGGCCGCCGTTCATCCACACGACGCCCGTCAGCTCGACGGCCAGCGCCCCGTCGGCCCGGCGGGCGAGGAGCTCCTGCGCGACCGACACGCTGTAGTCGTGGGCCACGACGATGGTGGAGGGCACGCCGAGCTGCTCCCACACCCCCTCGACGGCATCCGTGGCGCCATGGATCGAGTAAGGGTGCTCCGGCGGCTTGGCGGATGCCCCGAAGCCCGGCAGGTCAAGGGTGACCAGCCGCGCCTCACCATCGAGCCGGTCGAACAGAGGCACCGCATCGAGTGAGGATGAGGGGTACCCGTGGAGGAAGGTCACCACCGGCCCGGCTCCCTCGTCGTGCACGGAGAGGCGCAGGCCAGCGACCTCGAGGTCGATCGCCCGAGCGGCCCACTCCTCGAAGGTCACCATGTCGCCACCGTAGTGATGCCCGAGCCGCCATCCGGGGGCGAGCCCGCCTAGGGTCGGTGCCGCGCCACCTAGGAGGTCATCCTGCTCGCCCCTCGCACTTCGGGCGCCCCCGTGGCGGCCGGGCCGATGATCCGTGCCTTCGTGGAGACGGACTGGGAGCTCGTCTGGCCCATCTTCCGCGCCGTCGTGGACGCCGGCGACACCTACGCCTATGACCCCGACTGGTCATCTGACGAGGCACGGCGCGTCTGGGTCGAGGCCCCGCCCGGCCACACGGTCGTCTCGGTCGACGGCCCGACGGTGCTCGGGACGGCGAAGATGGGACCCAACCGCCCCGGGCGCGGATCGCACGTGGCCACCGCCAGCTTCATGGTCGCCCCGGAGACAAGGGGCAGAGGGATCGGGCGGTCGCTCGGCGAGCACGCCGTGGCGTGGGCCCGCTCGCAGGGGTACGCGGCGATGCAGTTCAACGCCGTCGTCGAGACGAACCAGGCCGCCGTGCGCCTCTGGCAGTCGCTCGGCTTCGAGATCGTCGGCACCGTCCCCGAGGCCTTCGACCACCGCACCCTCGGTCTCGTGGGCCTCCACGTGATGCACCTTCGCCTCTGAGCCGGACCACGCGAGAAGGTCGGGGCCAGACTGGCGGCGTGGATGACGACGAGCGACGTCGACGGATGTGCACCGGCAAGGCGCGCCACAAGGATGAGGCCGCCGCCGAGCTGGCCATGCGCACCGCCAGCTGGAACCAGCACGCGCCTGGCCGATCGCTGCGCAGCTACCACTGCGGCTACTGCGGCCGCTGGCACCTCACGAGCCAACCCGCCCGCTGAACCGGTCCGGCGGCGACGGGCCGGCGCGTTTCCCGTAGCGGCCTCGTCGGCTGGCGGCCGGCGTCCCCGTTGGACAGTGCTCTAGCCGCTCGTGATGGCGGTGTGCGGGCCGCCTCGCCTGGCGTACTCGGCGCGGTATCCGCTGGCGAGCTCCTCCTGGCGTGTCTTGGACAGAAGCCTGCCGGCGAGCTGGAACGTCCCGTGCTCTTCCTCGTCCAGGTGTTCGCGCACCTCCATCGCGAGCTGCCGAGCGACGTCGCCGAACTGATCCGTCATCGGATCGACGCCTCGGAGCTGCTCGACGAGCGCCTCCGCCTTGTGATGGTCGGCGAGCGCATGACGACTGGCGCTGAGTCCCGCGTCGATCATGAGGAGCGGGACGTACAGGTGGCGCTCCTCGGCGGTCGCGTGCGCGTCGAGCTCCCTGGCGAGCCCGAGAAAGGCTGCACGACGGCTCTCGGCAGACGCCCGTCCGTGGGTCATCGTTCGAGCCAGCGAGCGCTGCACCTCGTGGCTGGATCGCAGATCCTCGAAGATCGTCACGTCGATTCGCTCGCTTCCAGATTGCCGTCACGGCTTGAGCCAGGCGGATCTACCGGAGCCTCCAGCTCCCCGCTGCTCAGCATCGCACGCTGGCGCGGAGCTACCCGACGAACGGGACCAGGTCAGACTGCACCCGCGGGCGCTTACGGTGAGCCCGTGTTCACGAGGCCTGCCGATCTGGCTGACGAGGCGATCCTCGGTGCGCTCGCATCGGGATGGGACTTCCACGGGGCGCAGCTCAGCTACGAAGCGGTTGGCTTTGGCAGTCACCACTGGAAGGCGACGGCGGCGTCCGGGACGCCCGCTTCGTCACCGTCGACGACCTTCACGGCAAGAAGCGAGACGGACACGACACGGCGGACGCTGTGTTCGAGCGGCTCGTCAAGGCGTTCACGACGGTCAGGGCGCTGCACGACGACGCGATGCTCCAGTGCGCCGTCGCCCCACTGAACGACCGAAGCGGACGGGTCATCGAGCGTCTGGGGACGCGCTATTCGATGGTGGTCCACCCGTTCTTGTACGGCCAGACCCTCGGCGAGCACGGCGAGTACACCTCGGCCGCCGACCGCCTGGCCGTGCTGGAACTGCTGATCGAGCTGCACGCCGCCACCGATGTCGGCTCTCGTCACGCCGACATCGACGACCTCTC
Organism: Acidimicrobiales bacterium; assembly: GCA_039927735.1. Lineage (GTDB taxonomy): Bacteria > Actinomycetota > Acidimicrobiia > Acidimicrobiales > VFJN01 > VFJN01. The sequence continues at coordinate 2,454 of JBDSUN010000131.1, forward strand.
CCTGCCCCATCGGGAAGACCTCCGCGCAGCTCTCTCACAGGTCAGCAGCGCATGGAGTGCCGGACCCTACGGCGAGCGGGCTCGGGACCTGCTGGCTGTCCATGAGCAACCGCTCCGCAAGCTCCTGCTGGCCTATGAGCAGCTCGCGACGGAGGTGGGTGGTCACCAGGGTCGGATGGTGATCACCCACGGAGAGCCCCATGCGGGCAACGTGCTCGACGTCAACGGGGAGTATCGGCTGATCGATTGGGATACCGCCCGTGTGGCTGCCCCCGAGCGGGACCTGTGGGACCTAGATCCGGGCGATGGGTCGATCATCGAGGCGTACACATGCGCAACCGGAGTTGTGATGCTCCCCGAGGCACTGGCCCTGTACCGCCTCTGGTTCGACCTCGACGAGATCGGGGGCTACCTCGAAGGGTTCCGCCACCACCACCACGACGATGCCGATGCCGCAGAGTCGTGGAACAACCTCCAACACTTCCTCCAGCCCGAGGCACGGTGGCCGTTGCTCCTCGCCGGACAGCGACTCGAGGGTTCCTGAGACGTGAGTCGTGACGGGCGCGTCATCCGGCTGGCCGGACCCTCGCAACCAAGCCCGAGATCATCAGCGTCCTCAAGCGCTACGTCGCCCGCCAGACCTGGCGGCACCTGCCCCGCTGACGATCTGGAGGGGCGGGCCCATAACGCTTGCCGTTCATAACGGATGACGTTATCTTCGTGGTGTGCTGCAGTCGTTTCGCGACGAGGACACCGAAAGGGTGTGGCAGCGCCGACGATCGAAACGACTTGACCAACAGACCCAACGTGCCGCCCTCCGCAAGCTGCTCATCCTCGACGCCGCCGAGCAGATCGGAGACCTCCGCGTCCCCCCGGGCAATCGGCTGGAGAAGCTCAAAGGCGACCGAGCCAACACCTACAGCATCCGCGTCAACGACCAGTGGCGCATCTGCTTCCGCTGGACCACTGCGGGACCCGAGGATGTCGAGATCGTGGACTACCACTGAGAGGAGATGAGATGACCAGCGCACCCAGCATGGCCCCGATCCATCCCGGGGAGATCCTGCAGCTCGAGTACCTCGAGCCGCTGGACGTCACCCAGCATCGTGTCGCTGTCGCGATTGGAGTACCACCGCGGCGGATCAACGAGATCGTGCATGGCAAGCGGGGTATCACTGCCGACACGGCCCTTCGCCTTGCTCGGTACTTCGGAACGAGCGAGCGGTTCTGGCTGAACCTGCAGAGCCGCTACGAACTCGAGATGGTGC
>JBDSUN010000132.1:0-3377 GCA_039927735.1 Acidimicrobiales bacterium
GTCACCGGTCTCGTCGTCTCGGTGGGCGTCACGGTCGACAGCTACGTCGTCTACTTCGAGCGACTGAAGGACGACGTGCGGCTCGGTCGCACGCTGCGCAGCTCGACGGCGCGGAGCTGGAAGCGAGCCTTCCGCACGATCCTCGCCGCCAACGTGGCCAGCCTCATCGGCGCCGTGCTGCTCTACGTCCTCACGGTGGGCCCGGTGCGGGGCTTCGCCTTCTTCCTCGCCCTCGCCACCGCCCTCGACGTGGCGGTGGCCTACTTCTTCATCCGCCCCGTCGTCAGCCTCATGGGCCGCAGCCGGCTGTTCACCGAGGCACGTGGGTGGGGCGTGGCGCGTGGCCTCGGCCAGGCCTCGGGGGCCGCCCGTTCGACCGTCCCGACCAAGGCCGTGCCGTGAGCAACCCCGTCGTCGACCCCACCGCCCCCCGCCGGTCGATCTGGACCCGCCTCTACCACGGGGAGACGTCCTACGACATCGTCGGCGGCTTCAAGCGCTGGGTCATCATCTCCCTTGTCATCATCGCCGTCGGCATGGTCTCGCTGGTGAGCCGCGGCCTGAACCTCGGGATCGACTTCGAGGGTGGGGTGGTGTGGGAGGTGGCGGTCGGCGACTCGGGTGCTTCCATCGAAGACGCCCAGGCGGCCGTGTCCGACGCCGGCGTGGAGGCGGCGACCGTCCAGACCCTCGAGGCGGAGGGGGAGGCGCGCCTGCGGGTGGAGGCCGAGGCGCTGCCGCTCGAGGAGGCCAACCGGGTCAGCGCCTCCTTGGCCGAGGTCACCTCGACCGACGTCGATGACGTCAGCTTCACCTCGGTCGGCCCGTCGTGGGGCCGGGAGATCAGCGAGAAGGCCCTGCGGGCGCTGGTGTTCTTCCTGATCGCGCTCACCATCTACATCACCTTCCGCTTCGAGCTGAAGATGGCCATCCCCACGGTGATCGCGCTCGTGCACGACATCCTGGTGACCATCGGCGTGTACTCGCTGACCGGCTTCGAGGTCACGCCCGCCACCGTCGTGTCCTTGCTCACGATCCTCGGCTTCTCGATCTACGACGGCATCGTCGTGTTCGACAAGGTGGACGAGAACACCCCGCTCGTCGGCACCAACCAGAACCTGACGTACGGCGGCATGGTCAACCTGTCGCTGAACCAGGTCCTGATGCGCTCGCTCAACACCTCCATCACCGCGCTGCTCCCGGTGGCGTCGTTGCTGGTGCTGGGCTCCTTCGTGCTCGGCGCATCGACCCTCGAGGAGTTCGCCCTGGCCCTGCTCATCGGTCTCTTTGCCGGTGCCTACTCCTCCATCTTCATCGCCTCACCGCTGCTCGCGATCCTGAAGGAGCGAGAGCCCCGCTACCGGGACCTCAAGGAGAAGCTGGCCAGCCGCCAGGTCCCGGCCGCCGCCTCGGTGGGTGCGTCTCCTGCCGCAGAAGGGCCGAAGCCATCGTCCAGCGCAGTGGCGCCCACCCTCTCTGGGCGAGCCCTCCCCCCACGCCCCCGCAAGAAGGGCAAGAAGCGCTAGCGCGTCGCCCGTAGCCTGAGCCGATGACGATCGACGTGTCGTGGTTGCGGGACCACCTGCGCGAGGTGACCGACTTCCCGCGCGCCGGGATCGCGTTCAAGGACATCACGCCTCTGCTCGCCGACCCGGCGGCGTTCCGGACGGTCGTCAACACCATGGCCGGCGCATGGGTGGATGCGTCCGTCGACCGAGTGGTCGGCATCGAGGCCCGGGGGTTCCTGCTGGCCGCGCCCGTCGCCTACTGCCTCGGGGTCGGGCTGGTCCCGGTCCGCAAGCCGGGCAAGCTGCCGTGGGAGGTGGCCGAGCAGGCCTACGTGCTGGAGTACGGCGAGGACGCCGTGCAGGTCCACACGGATGCGGTGGGTGCCGGCGATCGGGTGCTGGTGATCGACGACGTCCTCGCCACCGGGGGCACGATGGGAGCCACCTGCGCGCTGCTCGAAGGCATGGGGGCCACCGTGGTGGGCGTCCACGTGCTCCTCGAGTTGGGGTTCCTCGGCGGACGGGCGACACTGGAGGAGCGCGACGTGCGGTCGTTGCTCGTCGAGGCCTAGAGGAGCGAGCCATGCCCACGGTCGATCGGGTCTTGCCGTGGCGGCGCAGCGAGCGCCCGCCTGCGGACGAGGTTGCCCCGCTCCTGGCCGCATATCGCGCCCGACACCCGAAGGCGCCGACGGCCCGGATCGCCCGCGCCTACCTCACCTCGGCGGAGGCCCATCGCGGGCAGTACCGCCGTTCCGGGGAGCCGTACATCCAGCACCCGCTGGCGGTGGCGCGCATCGTGGCCGACCTCGGGCTCGACGACGTCACGGTGGCCGCCGCCCTGCTCCACGACGCCGTCGAGGACACCGGCATCACGCTGGAAGATCTCGAGGCGGACTTCGGCGCCGACGTCACCGCCATCGTGGACGGCGTCACCAAGCTCGAGCGCATCAAGTTCGACACCAAGGAGGCCCAGCAGGCCGCCTCGATGCGCAAGATGCTCGTCGCCATGGCCAAGGACCTGCGGGTCCTGATCATCAAGCTCTCTGACCGCCTCCACAACATGCGCACCATCGCCGCCATGCCGGAGCACAAGCAGGAGCGCACGGCGCGCGAGACGCTCGACATCTACGCACCGCTGGCTCACCGGCTCGGCATGCAGGAGGTGCGCCAAGAGCTCGAGGACCTGTCCTTCGCCGCCCTGCACCCGAAGCGCTACGCCGAGATCGACCACATGGTGTCGACCCGCAGCCCCGAACGAGACCTCTACCTCACCCAGGTGCTGGAGCAGGTCCGCGAGCGACTCGCTGAGCTCCGCATCAACGCCGAGGTCACCGGCCGTCCGAAGCACCTCTACTCCATCTACGAGAAGATGGTCGTCAAGGGCCGCGAGTTCGACGACATCTTCGACCTGGTCGGCATCCGCGTCATCGTCGACTCGGTAAAGGACTGCTACGCCGCCCTGGGGTCGATCCACGCCACCTGGAAGCCGGTGCAGGGTCGCTTCAAGGACTACGTGGCGATGCCCAAGTTCAACCTCTACCAGAGCCTCCACACCACGGTGGTGGGCCCGCAGGGCAAGCCGCTGGAGGTGCAGATCCGCACCTGGGAGATGCATGCCCGGGCCGAGCAGGGCGTGGCCGCCCACTGGCAGTACAAGGACGTCAGTGGCGCCACCGCCACTGCGGACGCAGCGTGGCTCAACCGGATCATCGACTGGCAGTCGGAGACGCAGGATCCCGACCAGTTCATGAACAACCTGAAGATCGACCTCGAGCAGGACGAGGTCTTCGTCTTCACCCCCAAGGGCAAGGTCGTCACCCTTGCGGCCGGCGCCACGCCCATCGACTTCGCCTACGCCATCCACAC
>JBDSUN010000133.1:0-15255 GCA_039927735.1 Acidimicrobiales bacterium
GGGAAGTGCTCCGGCGGTGCGCCGGATCCTGCGGTCGAGGGCCGTGGTGGGCCCGATGCGCCTCCAGAAGCCGGGTCGGGTGGCGTAGTCCGCGGCGGTGGAGACCTGCGCCGCCTCCTCCGTCGCCATCGGGGAGACGGCAGCCCGGCGGTAGGATGCCTCGATGTTCGTGCTGCTCGCGATGGCGTTCCTCGTGATCCCCATCGCCGAGATCTACGTCATCGTCCAGGTGGCCGGGGGCATCGGCATCCCCGAGACGATCCTCCTCCTCATCGCCATCAGCTTCGCGGGCGCCGGGCTGGCTCGAGTGGCGGGTCTCACCGTCCTGCACCGCCTGCAGCGCACGGTGCGCGCCGGCAAGGTCCCCTCCGCCGAGCTCGTCGATGGCGCCCTCGTGCTCTTCGCCGGTGCGTTGATGATCACGCCCGGGTTCCTCTCCGATGCACTCGCCATCCTCCTGCTGCTCCCGCCGTCACGCGCGGTGGTCCGCCAAGTGGTGCTCCGGCGGATCCGGGCGGGCGGTGGAGTCGGCCGCTTCGTGGGCACCGTCCCCACCGGGCGGGGCCATGCCGCGCCGGCCGGCGGCGACGTGTGGGATGTCGACGGGTGGGAGGACCCGCCCGACCGGCCGGGCCTCAGCCGGTGACGGGCGTCCCCACCCGCGACGGCGCCACGGTCATGCTCGTCCGGGACGGCGACCACGCCGACCGACCCCTCGAGGTGTTCATGCTGCGGCGTCACCCGCGCACCGCCTTCGGGAGCGTGCACGTCTTCCCCGGCGGGGTCGTGGACGTCACCGACCATGCCGACGACCTCGACGGGGTCTGCCCGGGCCTCACCGATGCCGAGGCGTCCGCCCAGCTCGGGATCGACCAAGGGGGTCGCGCCTTCTGGGTGGCCGCCATCCGCGAGAGCTTCGAGGAGGCCGGCGTCCTGTTGGCTCGCCACGCCGATGGCCGGACCGTCCGCTTCGACCATGCCCCGGAGGTGGAACGCCGCTTCGACGACCACCGCCGTCAGGTACACGCGGGCAGCCGCTCCCTGCTGGAGGTGCTGGTGGCCGAGGACCTGGTGCTCGGCGTGGACCAGGTGCGCTACATCTCCCACTGGATCACCCCCGAAGGGGAGCCTAAGCGCTTCGACACCCGGTTCTTCCTGGCCCGAGCCCCCGAAGGCCAGGCCTACGCCCATGACGACGAGGAGCTGATCGGCAGCGAGTGGGTACGCCCGTGCGATGCGCTCGCCCGCTGCGAGGCCGGCGACTTCGCCATGATCTTCCCCACCATCGCCAGCCTGGAGAGCATCGGCGGCTTCGCCACCGCGGATGAGCTGCTGGCCGCCCAGGACCTGGCCAGCGCATGAGCGATCCCACCGAGCCCGAGGTCGACGAGCGCAAGCCGATCGTGCACGGCGTGGCCAGCGCCCTGAGCCCGTTGGTGCGCCGCATCGTCGCCCACAACCCAGGGATGATGACCGGGCCCGGCACCAACACCTACCTCGTCGGCATCGACGAGATCGTCGTCATCGACCCCGGTCCGGCCGACGACGAGCACCTCGACGCCATCGCCGGCTGCGGCGGCGATCGCATCCGGTGGATCGCCTGCACCCACACCCACGCTGACCACTCCCCCGGCGTGGCCGGGCTCAAGGAGCGCACCGGCGCCGAGGTGCTGGCCTTCGACAGCCGCGACGGCCTCGAGGTGGACCGGCCCCTCGGCGATGGCGACCTCATCGAGGCCACCGAGTTCGTGCTGCGGGCCCTGCACACGCCGGGCCACGCCTCCAACCACCTCTGCTTCCTGCTGGAGCAGGAGCGGATGCTGTTCTCCGGCGACCACATCATGGAGGGCTCGACGGTGGTGATCCGCCCTCCGGACGGTGACATGGCCACCTACCTCGAGCAGCTCGAGCGCTTGAAGACGCTGCGACCGAAGCTCCGGTCGATCGCACCGGGCCACGGCCATCTGATCGAAGCGCCTGTGGCCAAGGTCGACGAGTACCTGCAGCACCGCGCCATGCGCGAGCACCAGATCGTGACGTCGCTCGAGGCGGCGGGCACCACCACCGTCGATGCCCTCGTCGGGGAGCTCTACACGGAGACGCCCGAGGAGCTCCGCCCCCTGGCGGCCGCGACGGTCTGGGCCCACCTGCGCAAGCTGGTCGACGACGGCCGCGCCAAGGGCGAGAGCCAAGGCGGCGACTGGTCGGCGATCTAGTCCGGCAACGAGCGCCAGAACGCCTCGAGGGCAGCGGCGCCGACCTCGGGAGCCTGATAGGGCCAGAAGTGACCGACGCCGTCGAGGCGCTCGAAGCGAGCACCAAGGCTGTCGGCCACCTCGCGAGCCAAGGCCTCGTCGCCGAGGGCGTCGTCGCTGGGATCGAGGACAAGGCCCGGTGCACTCGTGGGCGCCCACGGACCCCAGTCATGGTGCGGGTTGGGCAGGGCCGACCGATAGAGGTCGAGGATGCAGCTCGCCATCGTAGCGTCCGCGGCGGCGGCCATCTCAAGGGCGTCGTCGTAGGGGACGCCCATGGATTCGAAGATCGGTGCTCGCGCCTGAGGCGAAGAGGCGTTCTGGCTCTCCATGAAGGCTTCGCCCTCCCCCGGTGTTTGCCAGAGCTTGGCGAACACGTGCCACTCATACCGTGAGTGGAAGATGTGGCCGATGTCGGCCACCCAGGAGTGGAGCCGGTCACCATGGGCACTGGCGACGCGGTAGGTCAGCCCGCCACCCCAGTCGTGGCCGACCAGGTCGATCGGCCCGTCGATCGAATCGAGCTCGGCGAGCAGCCAGCGGACGTAGTCGTCCTTCGTGGCGCCAAACCCTTCCGGGCGGGGGCAGCCGAAGCCGGGCAGCGACAGTGCGATAGATTCCCGGTCGATGGCCGCCCGCACCTTGGTCCAGATTGCCGCCGTCTCGGGATTGCCGTGCACGAAGACGATCACAGCTCCTCCCAGATCGTGGCGACCGCTGGCGCTGCACCCCACGTCGCAGGGTCGTGCGGGATCAGGATGCTGACCCCGTCGCCAGCCATGTCGGCCAGCTTCGCCACGCTGGCCGTCGCCAGGGCGCCGTCAGCCACCAGCCCGGGAGGACGGCGCTCATCGAGCTGCGCCTGGTTGTAGACGGCATCGCCGCTCAGCGCGAACCTGCGGCCGGAGGCGAAGGTGACGAGAAGGCTCTGGTGCCCCGGCGTGTGGCCGATCGTGGACACAAGCTGCAGTCGGCCATCGCCGAGGAGGTCGTAGACCTCCTCGTAGTCGACCACCTCGAGGCGCTGCTGGTCACCGCAGAAGTCGTTGCGCACGTAGCCGCTCATCGGATCATCCATGACGCCGACGGCGTGGTCGAGCTCCCGTTGTCGAGCCAGCACGGTGGCGTTCGGGAAGAACCGGTTCATGCCGCAGTGGTCGTTGTGCAGGTGCGAGTTGACGACGTGGGTGACGTCGCCAGGTTCGATCGACAGAAGCGCGAGGCGGGCCACGAGCGTCTCATCGAGGGCGAAGCGCGGGATCGAGAAGAGCTCGGCCACCGGGCCCCAGTAGCCCACCGCGTCCTCGCAGACGTGTGGGTGCATGCTCGTGTCCCAGACGACTATTTCCTCGCCGTGCTCGATGACGAAGCACATCGAGGGCACCAACCGCATGCCGGCAGGCTCGTCGGGACCCTCCAGGATCCGGACATCCACCTCGATGTCGCCACAGTGCGCCGCCGACATCCGCATGCCAGCCATTGTAACTGTAGTCTCACTACAGTTACAATCCTCTTGTGCCCCCTGCCGACGTGTACCGCGAGCTCACCCGCGTCCGGCCGCCGCTCCAGAACCGCAGCCGACGAGCTCAGCGAGCCGCCCTCGACGCCTTCGAGTCGCTGCTGACCGAGCGGCCGCTGTCGAAGGTGACCATGCAGGACATCGCCGACCGGGCCGACCTGTCGATCACCTCGGTGTACGCCCGGTTCGACGGCAAGGACGCCCTCGTTCTGGCCCTGCACGAACGGGTGATCGGCGAGGCCGTGGCTCAGCTCGACGACCTCAGTGCCGAAGACGCCAGCGACCAGGGAGCCGTGGAGGAAGCGGTGACCACCCTCGTCGACGGTCTCCTGGCGTTCGCCCATGCCCACGCTCACGTGTTCCGCGCTGTCCTCGTCGCCGGCGACGACGAGACGAACCAACGGGCCGCCGCCTTCATCCGAGCGGGCAGCGAGCGCGTGGCCCGATGGCTCACGCCCCAGCTCGACGTGCCTCGATCCACGGCGGAGCGCGACATCGACTTCGCCTGGCGCGCCACGGTTGCCGTCGTCCAACAGGAGTGGGCCCTCGACGGGGTCGACCCCAGCCGCTTCCCGCTCAGCAGCGCCGAGCTCTCGGCCCGGCTCGCCCAACAGTTCCTCGCCGCCATCGGTCACCCGAGCGGCCCGTCATAGGAGGCAGACCATGGAGACGATCGACATCACCGACGAGGCGATGGAGGCGCGGATCGTGCGGTTCGAGGGCGTCGTGCCGTCCAACCGCTCTGGACGGGAGCGGGGGGTGCCGGCCGTCGTCACCGAGCTGCTGATCCCGCGTGCGCTCTACCCGATCATGGGGCCGGAGGGTTCGGATTCGCCGGTGTTCAGCTTCGCCATGCACGGGCCCGACGGCGTGTCGATGACCGTGTGCGAGGTCGATCCCGGTGACGGTCCGGCGCTCCATGCCCACCACACGACCGACGAGGTCTTCTTCGTGCTGGAGGGCGACTTCCGCATCGAGTGGGGCGACCACGGCGAGCATGCGGTCGAGCTCGGGCGCTTCGACACCATTGCCATCCCTCCTCGGGTCGTGCGGCGCTTCGAGAACGTCGGCGAGCGAACGGCCTACCTGCTCGCCCTGGTGTGCGGCGGAGCGGAGGGGATCACCGAGGTCGAGTACACCCCCGAGGTCGGTGACCAGGTCGTCGTCAACGGCGGTCCCGCGGTGCGGTCGCTGCTCGAGGCGGCGGGTGTCGGCTTCGGGGCCGGCCTCCCGTGATCGAACACGAGGGGTTCACCGACGGCCAGCTCGACGAGTTCCGCCGCTGGCAGGGCGTGTCCTTCGCGGTGCTGGGCGAGGTGGCCTCGCAGCTCGCCCCAGGGGTGACCGAGCGCGACGCCACCCGCTGGGCCATGAAGGCCTACCGGCGGGAAGGCGCCGATCGGTTCTTCCACCTGCCGGTGGCCGTCTTCGGGGCGCGCACGACGCTCCCTGCGCCGTGGACCACGCAGTCCTTCTTCCCTACCGACCAGGTCCTCCGGGCCGGCGATGCCGTCGTGCTCGACGCGTCACCGATCTTCGAAGGGTACGTCGTGGACACCTCGATGTCCTGGAGCACGACCCCGAGCGCCGCCCATGCCTCCGCCATGGCCGACGACCTCGTCTATCGCGAGTCGATCCTCGCCGCCGTCCGATCCGGGGCGACGTTCCGGGAGATCGCCCAGGTGGTCGACGCCGACATGACCGCCCGCGGTGACCGCAACTGCCACCAGCTCCACCCCGAAGGCGTGCTCGGGCACCGCGTCGTGCGCATCACCGATCCCCGCCAGCTCCCGGCGGCGGTCCCGAGCGGCTTCGACATGACCGTGCTCGGATGGTTCATCGAGGGGATCGGCGCCGCCCAGACCGGGGGCACCCCCGCGCCAACGTGGGCGGACCAGAAGATCTCGGACCACCGGCCCGCGCCAGGGCTCTGGGCGGTCGAGCCTCACCTGGCGCGCGGTGACATCGGAGTCAAGTGGGAGGAACTGCTGGTGATCGAGGACGACGATGCCTACTGGCTCAGCGATGACGTCCCTCACCTCCGCTGAGCGCACCCAGATGGTGTCGGTCGAGGTTGGTCAAGCGTCGAGGTAACCGAGGAGGCTCGACGATCGACTCGCAAGGCCACCGAGCTCCGGTTGACGACCCGGGGGGTGCGACTGACTGTGGGAGCATGCGGGTCGGGCCATCGAATCCGTTTCGCACCAGAAGAGCCGCGCGCTGGATGACCTGCAGGATCGTCTGGAGCACGCCAGAGCTGTCACCGGAGTACCCGGAGCGTCGCTCGCGCTCCTCGTCGATGGCGAGCTCACCGTCGCCGCGCCGGTGTGGCCGACACAAATTCGACGCCGCCGTCGACCGACCACCAGTTCCCGATTGTGTCGATCACCAAGGCCATGACCGCACTGCTGGCGTTCAGCGTCATCGATGACGGTGGGTTTGCCTTGGATGACCCCGTAGTGTCGGTGCTCCCGAAGTTCGGGCTCTTGGAGCGCGACCGGAGCTCGGAGATCACATTCCGGCACCTCCTCGGCAACACCAGCGGGCTTCCGCGGTTCCACTTCGTGGACGTCGGTGATGGTGACGATGCTCTGGCGCGCTACGTCGAGACCGGCCGCAAACACGCCAACAACCCCCTCGACCTCCTGGCCGCGCTGTTCAACGGCATGCCCTGGGCCCTACCCCGCCGACCGCCTTACGCGTCGAGCTGGTCGAGGGCGGCGACGGCGGCGTCGAGCATGCGGGCGCTGCAGCCGGCCATCTCGGCCGGGGGGATGGCGTCGGTGAGGATGCGATCGGCGATGGCCCGAAAGGCATCGGCGGCGGCCCCGTCACCCAGCACCACCGGTTCGCCCTCGTCGCCACCGGTGGAGACGGCTGGCTCCAGCGGCACCTGACCGAGCAGCGGCACGCCGGCGTCGGCAGCCAGCTCGGCGCCGCCCCCTTCGCCGAAGAGGGCGTAGGTGGTGCCGTGCTCGCAGGTGAAGGCGCTCATGTTCTCGATGACGCCGGCCACCCGCAGGAAGCTCTTGCGGGCCATCGACACGGCCCGGCTGGCCACCTTCTGAGCCGCCCGGGCCGGGGTGGTCACCACCAGCACCTCGGCTCGGGGCAGCAGCTTGGCCACGCCCATCTGCACGTCACCGGTGCCGGGCGGCATGTCGATGAACAGGTAGTCGAGGTCGTCGCCCCACGCCACGTCCTGGAGGAAGTGGGTGACGCCGCGATTGAGCATCAGCCCCCGCCACATCAGCGCCTGCTCCTCGTCCTCCACCAGGAACCCCATGGAGATGATGCGCAGGACGCCGTCGCCGACCACCCGCTCGTGGGGGATCATCAGCTTCTTGCCGTCCCGCACCTCCCCGGCCAGCCGGCCGGTCACCCCGAGCATGCGGGGGACGGAGAAGCCCCAGATGTCGGCATCGAGCACGCCGACGGTGAGGCCGGTGGCCGCCAGTGCGGCCGCCAGGTTCACCGTCACCGACGACTTGCCGACGCCACCCTTGCCCGATGCCACCAGCACCACCCGCGTGGTCGGGGCCAGCGCGGTGTCCTCGGGTCGCTGGGCCACGTTCCAGCGCGCCTTGGCCATGGCGGAGGTCTTCTCCTCCTGCGTCATCTCCGTCCAGTCGAGCTTCACGTGGGTGACGCCCGGCAGCGAGGTGACGCGCGCCCGGACGTCTCGCTGGATCTGGGCCCGCAGCGGACAGCCGGCGGTGGTGAGGGCGATGGTGACGATGACGTTGCCGTCGGGCTCCACCACGGCCCGCTTGGCCATGCCCAGCTCGACGATGTCGCTCCCCAGCTCCGGGTCGATCACGCCCCGCAGCGTCGCGATGACGTCCTCCGGGGTCGGCAGCGATGAGCTCGGCACGCCAGCGATTCTACCGGTCTCAGCCGTGTAAACTCCACGACGCATGGACGCTAGGCCGGACCCCACCCCCGAAGCGCCCCGCCTCGAGCTGCTGAAGGCCCTCGGCGACAACACCCGCTACGCCATCTACCTCGAGCTGGCGAGGACGCCGACGCCCCTCGCCACCGCCCAGATCGCCGAGAGCCTCGGCCTGCACCCCAACACCGTCCGGCCCCACCTCGATCGGATGCGGGAGGTGGGCCTGCTCGAGGTGGTCACCGACACCCAGGGCACCGTCGGACGCCCGCAGCACCGGTACTCCCTGGCCGCCGATGCCCCGTCCCTCGGGTTCGAACCCCCCGCCTTCCCGGTGCTGGCCCGGATGCTGCTGCGCCTGGCGGCGGCCGCCGACCTACCGGCCGCCGATGCCATCGAGGCCGGCCGGGAGCAGGGGGCGGCCGCCGGCGCCCATCGTCAGGGGCCCGGCACCTGCGCCGACGCCCTCACAGCCGAGCTGGCCGCCTTGGGCTTCGATCCGGAATCGGTGGTCGACGAGCACCGCGCCACCGTCGCCTTCACCCGCTGCCCGTTCCGGGAGCTGGCCGAGGCCAACCCCGATCTGGTGTGCAGCCTGCACCGCGGCCTGGTCGAGGGGTTCGTGGGCGCCAGGGGCGACGGTCGGGTGCTCGACTTCCACGACCTGGCCGATCGCACGCCCTGCCAGGTCGAGATCGCGCTCACGCCCCGGTAGCATGCTCACCACGTCCCGGTCCCGCAGGAGGCACCACTCGTGATCACCCTCACCGACACCGCCGCCACCAAGGTCAAGGACCTCATCGAGGCCGAGGGCGAGCCGAACCTCGCGCTGCGGGTGGCCGTTCGCCCGGGTGGGTGCTCCGGCTTCAGCTACGAGATGTTCTTCGACTCCGATGTGGCAGCCGACGACAACCTCGTCGACAACGCCGGGGTCCGGGTGGTGGTCGATGCCTCGAGCGCCGAGCTCCTGCAGGGCGCCACGCTCGACTACAAGGACGGTCTCCAGGGCGCCGGGTTCGCCATCGAGAACCCCAACGCGCAGCGCAGCTGCGGTTGCGGCAAGTCCTTCAGCTGACCCCCTCCCTCAGGTAGCCACCGGCTCCACCGCCACCACGGCGGCGGCCGGGGCGGCCGTGGCCAGGCACTCCGCCTGATCCACCGCCTCACCGACGAGCACCACCGGCCGAGTCAGCCGTCGGCACAGGCGCTCGAAGCCCTCCTGGTCGAACGCCGCCGGAGGATCGAGACCGAGCGAGCGCCACCCGTCGGCCCACCGCTCCATCGAGCGCTGCAGCAGGCTGGACACCGCCCGCACGCCCGCCGTCTCTCCTGCGACGGCCAGCGCGTCCTGGTGCTGCGGGTCGAACCGGCGCACCACCGCCTCCACGTCCTCCACGACGGCGTCTCCGGCGAGGTCACGCCACGCCCGCTCCACGACGCGCAGGTCCTCCAGGGCCCGATCCCGCTGCACCCCGAGCAGCACCAGCTGGTCGTCCCGGGGGGCGGTGGCGCGGCGGGCACCGAACGCCTCGTCGGTGGAGGCGGCCACCTGCTGGAGCCGGATGCTCGACTCGCGGGTGTCCTCCGGGTCGTCGCTCCGGAGGCGACGACCGAACGAAGCGAACCAGCGGCGGCGAGCGGGCGGCTCGTCCTCGGTGGAGGTCAGCGCTGAGGGCGCCCAGGGTGCGGGCGACGCACCGGGGTGCGGGGCAGGCGCAGCAACCGCTTCCCGGGCTCGGAGCGCGGCATCGGCGGCGCTCACCGCGGCGCGGGCATCGACCACGGCGCCGGCGCGCCCACGGACGGCGCTCGGATGGACGGCCAGGCCGGCCCCGCCCTCCGCCATCCGCTCCCCCACCTCCGTTGCGGCTCGATCCAACGTCCGATCGGCGATCCTCTGCGCGGCCGCCACGCGATCCGCCAACCCCCTGAGCCGTTCGATGCTCTCGACGTCCAGCGCAGGGAGCGTCGCCAGCTCCGCCAAGATGCCTTGGACATCCGCGTCAGAGACGCACAGGTCGGCGTCGAGGTCAGCCGCCATCTCGGTGGCCTGGGCCAGCGGGTCGACCGCCGCACGGACGTGGCATCCCGGCTCCAGACGAGTCGTCTCCAGGCGGCCCACGACCGGCGACGTTACCGGCGGGGTCAGGCGAGGCGAGCCAGCGCTTCGCGGAGCTCGTCGGTGTCATAGATGGTGTCGAGCCGATCCGCCACCGTGCCATCCCGGCCGACCAGCACCAGGCAGGGCTCGAAGGTCAGGCCGAGCTCGGCGACGACCGGCGCCTTGAGGTCGAGGTCGGTCAGCGGGTCCACGTACACCTCGGCGTGCAGGAAGCGGACGTCGGGATGATCAGCGGTGACATCAAGGAGGACCTCGAGGACCGGCCCGCAGATGGAGATCTGACAGAACGCCGGCGTGGCGACGAGGAGGGCGATCGGCCGGCCCTCGCCGAGGGCGTCGGCCACCGTCACCTCGTGCAGCGGGCAGACGGGATCGTTGGTGCAGACCGGGTCGACCCCCTGAGGGGCCTCGAGGGTCGGTGACACCAGCGCCGGCAGGGTGGCACCGATCTGGATCACGGTGACGTCGGCGGCGGTGTCGACCTTGATGGCCATCTCGACGGCTTCGCCATCCACCTCGGAGCGTCCGGTGTAGATGCCCGGCTCGTCCACCGTGAAGCGCAGGGGGAAGTAGCCGTTGGGCAGACCCTCGGCATGGCGGGCCACGTCGATCGTCTCGACGACGGTGCGGCCGTCCGGGCCGAGGATGGAGACCGAGAGCTCGGCGGGCGTGCGGTCCACGGGCAGGAGCCCCTCGGCATCGGCCAGGCCGAAGGGCGCTCGCACCTCCGCACCGGCGGCGAGCATCGGGAGCCCGCCGAAGAACTGGACCAGGGACAGACCGCTCGCAGGCGAGGGGCCGGTCGGCTCATCGCCGCCTCCGGAGCCATCGCCGCTGCAGGCGCCGAGCAGCACCGCACCGGTCGCCACGCTGCCGCCGATCAGGAACTGGCGACGGGACACAGGGCGCGTCGGGCAGGGGGGCATCCCGGCGAACCTATCCTCCGACCCATGGTCGACCACCGTCAGCACGCCCCCCTGCAGCTGGAGGTCGACGGTCAGCAGGTCGAGGTGCCCGACCGGGGGGGATCGCTGCTCGAGGCGCTGCGCGAGGGCCTGGGGCTGCGCTCTCCAAAGGACGGCTGCAGCCCGCAGGGTCAGTGCGGCTGCTGCACCGTGCTGGTCGACGGCCAGCCGCGCGTGGCCTGCGTCACCCCGGTCCGGCGGGTGGTCGGGCGCCGGATCACCACCGTCGACGGGCTGCCGGCCGACGTCCGGGACCGCTGGGCGGACGCCTTCTGCGCCACCGGCGCCAGCCAGTGCGGCTTCTGCACGCCGGGCATCATCTGCCGCCTCGAGGGCCTGCGCGCCAAGGGTGCCGCCCCCGACGATCACGCCGCCGTGGAGCAGGCGCTGCTGGCGCACCTGTGCCGCTGCACCGGCTGGCGCACCATCCTCGATGCCTGGGATGTCGCCAACGACGCCGCGCCGCCGACCACTGCGCGCGACCTCGAGGCTGCGACGGCGCGCGCCGCTCTGGAAGGGGGCGGACCTCAGCGCGTGGCTCCCGCCGTCGCCCTCGGGCAGGGCGGGTTCGCCGACGACACGGCGCCGCCCGACGCTCTCGTGGCGGTGGCCGCCGGCGCCGACGGGTGGGCGGTCGGCGAGACGCTGGCCGAGGCGCGGGCGGCGGCCGGCAAGGTGCAGGGGCGGCGCACGACTGTGGACGCCCGTCCGCCGCTCGACCTGCCCCCCGGTGACTGGGTGGCGTCGCTGCGCACCTCCTGGGTCGAGCCCGCCTACCTCGAACCCGACGGCTCGTGGTGCGCGCCGGGCGGGGAGCCCAGCTCGCCGCTCGCCAACGGAGGCGCCTTTGGTGGCAAGCAGGTCTCGGCGGTGGCCGAGGCGGCCCGACGTCTGGCTGACCTCCACGGTCGCCCTGTACGAGTGCTGCTCGATCGCGAGGACGTCGTGCGGCGCGGCCCGAAGCGCCCCCCGGTGGCCGGCGGGGTCGACCGCGACGGTCGGGGCGTGCTGCGGGTGGCCCGCACACCCGGGATCGCCGGAGCCGTGGGGGCGGTGGCCCCGCACCTCATCGTCGAGGAGGTCGACCTCGTCGGCCCGCCCACCTCCGCGGCCATTCGGGCCGCCGGCTGGGCCGAGGCCACCATCCTCCTCGCCGGAGCCCGCAGCTCCGTGGCCCCCGTCATCGATCCGCACACCGGCGCCACCGCCACGGCGGAGATCACTGGCGGCACCGTCCGGGTCCGGGTGGAGGCCGGCGACCCGCTCGACGAGGTGGTGCTGCGCTCCTATTGCACTGGGGCCGCCCACATGGCCCTGTCGTGGATCAGCTCGGAGGGCATCGCCGTCGACGCGGCCGGGGTCGTGCACGACCTCACCATCCGCTCCTTCGGGGTGCTGCGGGCGGTGGACACCCCCGCCATCGAGATCGAGGTGGTGGCGGGCAGCGGGCCGCCCGCGCGCGGCTCGGATGCCGCCTTCGTCGCCGTGGCCGCCGCCGCCTGGGTGCACCTCGGCTGTCCGGTCGACTGGCCGACGGGGGCTCGCTGGCGCTGACAGACTGCAGGCATGGCGACTCCGGTTGGTCCGTACACCCCGATCGTGCGAGCCGGCGAGTGGCTGGTGGTCTCCGGTCAGGTGGGCATCGTCGACGGCTAGCTCGTCGTCGGCGGCCTCGAGGGCGAGCTGCGCCAGGCCATCGCCAACCTCGCCGCCCTCCTGGCCTCCGAGGGGGCAGCCCTCACCGACGTCACCAAGACCACCGTCTTCCTCCGGCACCTCGGCGGCGACTACCCCAGGATGAACGAGCTCTACATGGAGCTCTTCGGGGACCACCGCCCCGCCCGCTCCGCCATAGGCGTGGCCGACCTACCCCTCGGCGCCCTGGTGGAGGTGGAAGCCTGGGCCCACGTCGGGGCAGGATGACCCCATGCTCGGCGCCATCATCCTCGCGGTGATCATCCTCGTGGCCATCCCCGTGTCCGTGATGATGTCCGGCGGCATCGTCGCCGCCATTCTCGGCTGGGCCCTCAAGGAGAACGGCGAGTCCACCCACGCCGGGTCCGAGCTCATCGACATCTCCTGATCGAGCCGAGCGCCGCGCCGTGCTGGCTGCGGACGGTGCGCCGTCCGGAGGGGTGGTTGTGGTCGTCCGTCGGACGGGTGCTCGCTAGCTCGTCACGCCCCAGCGGGACTGGCCGAAGCGGTAGCCCACGCTGCGAACGGTCTGGATGAGGTTGGCGTGCTCCTCGCCCAGCTTGGCGCGGAGGCGTCGGATGTGGACGTCGACGGTGCGGGCGCCGCCGTAGTACTCGTAGCCCCACACTCGTGACAGCAGCGTCTCCCGGGTGAACACCTTGCCGGGATGGGACGAGAGGAACTTGAGCAGCTCGTACTCCATGTAGGTGAGGTCGAGCGGCTTGCCAGCGATGGCAGCCTGGTAGGTCTCCAGGTTGAGGAGCAGGTCGCCGTACTCCACCAGCTCGGGACGGGTGCCCTGACCCGTGCGCATGAACAGGTGCTTGAGGCGGGCGTCGAGCTCGCGCGGCTGGAACGGGTACAGGCAGAAGTCGTCGAAGAGGTCGTCCCGCAGCTCGAGGTCGGCCAGCTGCGCCCCCGAGACGAGGATCAGCAACGGCTCCAGGGGAAGGTCGCGCTTGCGCACGGCCCGGCACATGGCGAAGGCACCCTCGGGATCATCGGCGGCCACGACGACCGCGCCCGACCACCCGTCCTCGGGCTCGCCGCCGGCCAGCGCAGCCTCGTCGGCCACGGCCTTCCACGGGTAGCCGGCCAGGTCCAGCGACTGGGCCAGCTCCGGCGGCACCGGATCGGGGTAGATCAGGAGGGGTTCCATCGCGGTCGACCGATCAGAGCCTCGGCAGGTAGCGGTCGAGCTCGAACTGGGATACCTGCGTCTTGTACTCGAGCCACTCCGCCCGCTTGTTGCGGATGAACCACTCGAACACGTGCTCCCCGAGCGCCTCGGCCACCAGCTCCGAGCGCTCCATCTCGTCGAGGGCCTCGGACAACGAGCCCGGCAGCACCGAGATGCCCTCGGCCAGGCGCTCCTCCTCGGTGAGCTGGTAGAGGTTGGTCGACGTCTCCGGCGGGAGGTCGTAGCCCTCTTCGATGCCCTTGAGCCCGGCTGCGAGCACCACCGAGAAGGCCAGGTACGGGTTGCACGACGGGTCGGGAGCGCGGAACTCGATGCGGGACGAGTCGGCCTTGCCCGCCCTGATCGGGGGCACGTTCACGACGACCGAGCGGTTGTTGCTGGCCCAGCTCACGTAGACCGGCGCCTCGAACCCCGTGACCAGGCGCTTGTAGGAGTTCACCCACTGGTTGGTGACCGCGGCGATCTCCCGGGCGTGGGTGAGCACCCCGGCGGTGAACCCGCGCGCCG
Organism: Acidimicrobiales bacterium; assembly: GCA_039927735.1. Taxonomy (GTDB): domain Bacteria; phylum Actinomycetota; class Acidimicrobiia; order Acidimicrobiales; family VFJN01; genus VFJN01. The sequence goes on from JBDSUN010000133.1 coordinate 14,154, forward strand.
TCTTGGAGAGGTTGTGCTCCGCATCCGGGTCGTAGAAGGCGTTGGTGTCGCCCTCGAAGAGCGAGAAGTGGGTGTGCATGCCCGAGCCCTGCACAGCGGCGAGGGGCTTGGGCATGAAGGTGGCGTGCACGCCGGCCTCGAAGGCCACCTCCCGCACCACGAGTCGGAACGTCATCACGTTGTCGGCCATGGTCAGGGCGTCCGTGTAGCGCAGGTCGATCTCGTGCTGGCTCGGCGCGTCCTCGTGGTGGCTGTACTCGACGGGGATGCCCATGGCCTCGAGCGTGTGGATCGTCCGCTGGCGCATGTCGGAGGCGACGTCGGCCGTGGTGAGGTCGAAGTAGGAGGCCTGGTCCAGCGGCTGCGGCGGCTGCGACGGGTCAGCGGAGGCGAAGTAGAAGAACTCCATGTCCGGAGCGGCGTAGAAGGTGAAGCCGCGCGCTCGTGCCTTGTCGAGATTGCGCCGGAGCACCTGACGCGGGTCGCCCTCGAACGGGCTTCCGTCGATGTTGGTGATGTCACAGAACATGCGCGCCGAGGTGCCGTAGGAGTCGGCCCACGGGAGGATCTCGAAGCTGTTGGGATCAGGGCAGGCCAGCACATCGCTCTCCTGCACCCGGCTGAAGCCGTCGATGGCGGAGCCGTCGAAGCGCATGCCCTCGTCAAAGGCTCCCTCCAGCTCGGCCGGCGAGATGGCGAAGGACTTGAGCTGACCGAGCACGTCGGTGAACCAGAGCCGGATCAGCCGGACCCCTCGTTCCTCCACCGTGCGCAGCACGTAGTCGCGCTGGCGTTCCATGGTGCCGCCATGATGGCAGGCACCCGCGCCTCGAGACACCTGGCTTGCCGCCGCGTTCACATAGCGTTCACACTCGGGAAAAGGCGGGGTAACGGCCCGCTGCCAGCGTGACTGCGTCCCCACCGAAAGGAACCTGATGTCGTACAAGGCTGAGTACATCTGGGTCGACGGCACTACGCCGACGGCCAAGCTGCGCTCGAAGACGAAGATCATGGAAGACGGCGTCAAGGATCTCCCGATCTGGGGCTTCGACGGCTCCTCCACCAACCAGGCCCCCGGCGACAAGTCGGACTGCGTCCTCCA
>JBDSUN010000134.1:0-4872 GCA_039927735.1 Acidimicrobiales bacterium
GGCGGCCTGCGGAACGGGTGGGACGGGTTCGTGACCACGGCGTCGGTCCTCGTCACCGGCCTCGGCTACGCCCTTCCCTTCGTCGTGCCGGCGGCGGTCGCCGGAGCCGTGTGGGTCGGCCTTAGACGCCGCCGGGCCGAGGCGCCAGCGGCATAGACGGCTTTAGCGCTTGGTGGAGAAGCGGCTGCGGTGCTCGTGGCGCTCGAGGGCGAGGCGGACGAGCTCGTCGATGAGCTCGGCGTACGGGAGGCCGGACGCCTCCCACATCTTCGGGTACATCGAGATCGGGGTGAAGCCCGGGATCGTGTTGACCTCGTTGATCAGCAGGCCACGGTCGTCGGCCTCGTAGAAGAAGTCGACCCGAGCCATGCCGTCGCATCGCAGCGTGATGAACGCCTCGACCGCCAGGCGGCGGATCTGCTCGGCGATCTCTGGCGGGAGGTCGGCGGGGATGCGGAGCTCGGCGGCGCCGTCGAGGTACTTGTCGTCGTAGTCGTAGAACTCGCCGGCGGGAACGATCTCGCCGGGCACGGACGCCTTGGGGTCGGTGTTGCCGAGGACGGCCACCTCGATCTCGCGCCCGTGGGCGCTCTCCTCCACCACGATCCACTCGTCGTAGGCGGAGGCGAGGGCGACCGCCTCGACGAGGGCGGCGAGGTCAGCCGCTCGGCTCACCCCCACCGACGAGCCCATGTTGGCCGGCTTCACGAAGAGTGGGTAGCGGAGGCCGGCGGTGGCGGCTCGGTCGGCCGCCTCTCGCGCTTCGGTGTCACGCAGGCCGATCCACGGCACCTGGGGCAGGCCGTGGGCGGCGAGCACGTCCTTGGCCTTGAGCTTGTCCATGCAGAGGGCCGAGCCCAGCACCCCGCTACCGACGAAGGGCACGTCGGCCAGCTCGAGCATCCCCTGCACGGTGCCGTCCTCCCCGTGAGGGCCGTGGAGGATCGGGAGCACGACGACCGGGATCTCGTCGCCGGCGGCTGGGGTGACGGCCGGCAGGGGCTCGATGGTGGTGCCGGACGCGGCCAGGCGGCCCGCTGCCGAGATCTCTGCGGCGCCTCGGCGGAGGGCAGCGAGGGCGTCGTCGGCTCGAACCCAGTCGCCGTCGCGGGTGATGCCGATGGCCTCGAGCTCGTATCGGTCCTCGTTGACAGCACGAAGCACGTGGAAGGCCGATTCGCAGGACACGTCGTGCTCGGCCGAGCGGCCACCGAAGACCACGATCAGGCGGATGCGCTCCGGGGTGGGCATGGGCGGAGTGTAGGAGGGCGGCCTGCGAGACTCGGGCGCCATGCAGCTGCGCACGAGCGACCTCGCCACCGCCCTCGGGGGCCGCATCGAGGGCCCGGACACGATCGTCGACGGTGCGTCGCACGACTCCCGCACCGTCGGCGCTGGGCAGCTGTTCGTCCCGATCGCGGCGGCACGCGACGGCCACGACTTCATCGCCGCCGCGCTGGCCAACGGGGCGTCCGCCTACCTGACGTCGGGGCCCATCGCGGGGGCGACGGCCATCGTCGTGGGGGACACGCTGGTCGCCCTGCAGGCGGCCGGGCGGCTGGCCAGAACGCGCCTGCCCGAGCGCGTCGTCGGCGTCACCGGCTCGGTCGGCAAAACCTCGGTGAAGGACCTCTTGGCTGCGGTGCTCAGTGCCTCCATGACGACCGCCGCCAGCGAGCGCTCCTTCAACAACGAGATGGGCGTGCCCCTCACGCTGCTGAACGCCCCCGACGGCACCGAGGCGGTGGTCGTGGAGATGGGCGCTCGCGGCGTGGGCCACATCGCCGAGCTGTGCGCCATTGCCGCCCCCACCGTCGGGATCGTGACGTGCGTGGCGGCCGTCCACACCGAGGCCTTCGGCACCCTCGAGGACGTGGCCCGGGCCAAGGGTGAGCTGGTCGAGGCCCTACCCGCCGACGGCACCGCGATCCTGAACGCCGCCGACTCGGCCGTGGCCGCCATGGCGAGCCGGACGCAGGCCCAGGTGCTGACGTTCGGAGAGGGGGGCGAGATGCGAGCCGAGGACGTGGTCGTCGCCGACGATCTCTGCGCCCGCTTCACCCTGCGCACCCCTTGGGGGGATGGACCGGTGGCGCTCTCGGTCCGGGGTCGCCATCAGGTCGAGAACGCCCTGGCCGCCGCTGCCGCTGCGCTGGCGTGCGGGGTCGATCTGGCGGGGGTGTCGGCCGGGCTCGCCGGCGCGGCGCTCTCGCCGTGGCGGATGGACCTGGCCACCGCCCCCAGTGGCGCCCGGATCCTGAACGATGCCTACAACGCCAACCCCACGTCGATGGCCGCAGCCCTCGAGTCCCTGGCCGCGCTGCCAGCGACTCGCCGCACCGCCGTCGTCGGGCTGATGGCCGAGCTCGGCGAGCGGGAGGCATCCGACCACGCCGCCATCGGCGAGCAGGCGCGAGCCCTCGGCGTGCGGCTGATCGCGGTGGCTGCACCCGCCTACGGCGGTGAGGACGTCGCGTCCATGGACGAGGCCTTGGCCCTCCTCGGCCCCCTGGACGGGGGCGACGCCATCCTCGTTAAGGGCAGCCGGGTCGCCGGCCTCGAGGTCCTCGCCACCACCCTCCTCGAGGGCTGACCGCCCGATCTGTCTCAGTCCGCGACGGGGTCGGCGGTGAGGTCGGCGTAGGCGGCGAGGGCGAGGGCGACGGCAGCACCGGCGAGCACGACGGTCGTCACCGAGGAGCGCTCCATCAGGTACCCGGCGATGATGCCGCCGATGGGCACCGTGCCGCCGAAGCCCATGATCCACAGGGCCATCACGCGGCCGCGGTTGCCCTCGTCGAGGCGCTGCTGGAACACCGTCGACAGGCTGGTGATCATGGCGAAGTAGGCGAGGCCCACCAGCAGCACGACCGGGTAGGCAGGCCCGGGGGAGCGGAGCAGCGAGAACAGGGCGAGGAAGCTGGCGAAGGCCACGAGGCTCACCCGCACCACCCGCTCCAGCGCGCGATCGGCGAGGATCGTGCCGATGGAGATGGCGCCCAAGAGGGCGCCGACCCCGAAGCAGGCGTACAGCCACCCGTACTCCTGGCTCTCGGGTTCGATGCCGAGGTTGAGGTCGGCCAGGGTCGGCATCTGGGTGATGAAGGTCAGGGAGAGGAGGGAGAAGGTGAAGATGATCACCAGGCTCCGTCCGACGACGCGGTCGTGGCGGGCCACCGTGATGCCGGCGGCCAGACGGCGGATGCCTTGCGGCCCGGTCTTGTCGACGATCGGGTCTGGCAGGCGGACGCTGAGGAGCGACGCGATGACCAGGAGGTAGGAGGCGGCGTTGATGACGAACACCCACGACGCGCCGACGCGGCTGAAGACGGCGGCGCCGATGACCGGGCCGATCACGCGAGACCCGTTCATCTGGGCGGAGTTGAGGGAGATGGCGCCGGCCAGGTGGTCCCGACCGACCAGCGCTGGAAGCAGCGCTCCATAGGTCGGGCCGAAGACGGCCTGCCCCACCCCGATGAAGAACACGATGCCCACCAGCGCCGCCCGGGAGGGGTCATCCACCCGGGCCACCCAGGCCAGCCCGAGCGACAGGATCCCCTGCAGGGCGGAGACCGTGACCAGCAGCCGCCGGCGATCGAAGATGTCGGCCAGCAGGCCACCCACCAGGGAGAACAGCAGGAGCGGGCCCAGCTGGGCCAGCCCGAGCAGGCCGACGAAGCTCGGCGAGCGGGTGATCTCGTAGGCCAGGGCCCCGAGCACCACGTTCTGCATCCAGCTGCCGATGTTGGACAGGAAGGCGCCGATGAACACGCGCCGGAAGGTCTGGTTCTGCAGGGCCGCACGGGCCGACCCGGCCCGGATCGGACGATCACCGTCTTCGAGGGCGTCGACGGCGTCCTCGACGGACTGGTCGCGGGCGTCCTCGTGGCGGGGGTCGCGAGGCATCTGTGCGCAGCATCGCATCCACGACCGAGGTGGGGCGAGCCCGTACCCTCGCCCCTCGTGACGGTCGACTTCGAGGAGCTCCAGCTGCCGTTCGACGAGGCGATGGACGCAGCACCGGCCTGCGTGATCAACCGGGATCCGCAAGGCACCTTCGCCTGCTGCCCGCTCTGCGGGGGCGAGCTGAGGCCCGAGCACGCCCACTTCCGCTGCGCCTGTGGGTGGCGCGACAGCTGCTGCGACTAGGGCTGCTCAGCTCTCCGGTACGCGCAGGGCGACGACGACCGTGTCGTCGCGCGGGTTGCCGGCTTGGAAGGCAAGCACGTCTTCCAGGGTGCCGTCAACCAGACGTCGGGCCCCACCGCTGTGCGCGGCCACGCTCCGGGCGAAGCGCTCATCGCCGAAGAACGTGCCGTCCTCCCGGCGCCCCTCGGTCACGCCATCGGTGTAGAGCAGCAGCTCGTCGCCCGGTCGCAGCTCGACCTCCACATCGTGCAGCGTCGGTCCGGCAAACACGCCGAGCAGCGAACCCGGACGGCCCACCAGCGCCGGCGGAAGCCCACGGCGCTGCAGCAGAGGAAGGGGATGGCCCCCGCAGCAGATGGTGGCCTTCCACCCGCCGCTGGCCCGCTGCACCCGGACGGCCACGACCGTGCAGAAGCGGTCGCTGGCATCCCTGAGGAGCACGTCGTTCAACGCGGAGAGGATGTCCGACGGGCAGGGGAGGCGGACCGCGGCGCCCCGCACGGTGTGACGGGCCAACGCCGTCAGGACGGCGGCGCCGATGCCCTTGCCGCGGACGTCGCCGACGGTGATGACCCAGTCGTCCGGGCCGAGCTCGAAGACGTCGTAGAAGTCACCGCCGACCTCGGCGCCATTGCCCGCGGGCCGGTACACGGCCTCCAGCTCGAGACCGGGTATGTCGGGCGGCGCCGGCGGGACCAGGACCTGCTGCAACGTGCGGACGAG
>JBDSUN010000135.1:0-3794 GCA_039927735.1 Acidimicrobiales bacterium
GCGCCACTCGGCGTCGGTCTTGACGACCTCTGGAGCGCTCTCGGGGGCCCGGCGTCGGAGCATGGTCCCCGGTCTACCGCCTCGTCGTCGTCAGACGAGGTCGGGCATGACCTCGCGGGCGAAGGCCTCGACCTGGGCAGCGCCGGCGCCGGGCCAACCGCACACGAGGTAGCCGTAGCCGGCGTCGCGCCACTTGGTGGCGTGCTTGCGGGCGGTGTCGAGGTCATCGAGCGAGAGCGAGCCCGCCCGCAGGATCGACGCCGGGTCGCGGCCGGCCCCGGTGGCCAGCTCGTCGATGCGGGCGGACGACTCGGCCATGCTGTTGGGCGTGCCGAAGCCGTGCCAGGCATCGGCGTAGCGGGCGACCAGCGGGAGGGTGCGCCTCGGCCCCATGCCGCCGATCCAGATCGGCGGGTGCGGCGACTGCACCGGCTTGGGGAGGAGCTGGGCATCCTGCAGTGAGACGACCTTCCCGTCGTAGGACACCCGGTCGCCGCTCATGAGGCGGGTGGTGATCTCCAGCGCGTCCTCGAGCAGGTCAAAGCGCTGGCGGGTGCTCGGGAACGGAATGCCGAGCTCCGTGTGCTCCTTGTCGTGCCAGGCGGCGCCCAGCGACAGCTCGAGGCGACCACCCGAGGCGTGGTCGATGGTCATCATCTGGCTGGCGAACACCGAGGGGTGCCGGTAGGTGACGCCGGCGACGAGCAGCCCCAGCCGGATCCGCGACGTCATCCCGGCGAGGGCAGCGAGGGTGGTGACCCCGTCGAAGGCCTCGCCCGGGCCCTCGCCGTACATGGGCTCGAAGTGGTCGAACCCCCAGGCCCCGTCAAAGCCGAGGTCCTCGGCGAACCGAACCCGGCTCACCACCTCGTCGAAGGGCATCCGCTGCTGGGCGACATCCAGTCCGAACCTCATGCCGCTCACGCTAGGCGGCCGCCGCGGTCGTTTCGGTGGCGGTCATCGGGTTGCTCCTGTCATGGTCGACGGCCCGTGTAGGCCGCCAGTCGTTCAATGGGGGTAGCGCCCTCTGCGGGCTCGACGGCGTCGGCGAATGTCGTGCCGTCCCGCAGGGGGTCGAGGGCCTGGCGGGCGAAGGCGTCGGCCGCCGCCACCAGCTCGGCGGGCGGGTCGTACTGCTGCCCGGTGGCCATGGCCATGTCCCAGCCGTGCACCAGGCCGTCGAGCACGACGAACCGGGCAAAGGTCTCGCCGGGCACGTCGCCGAAGGGGGCGGCGACCGTGCGGTCGAGGGCCCCGGGCGCCGAGATGGCGGCGGCCAGGTCGGTGAGGGCCGGGCCGAAGCCTTGCAAGGGGTTGCGAAGGTCGGGCTCGGGAGGCACCTCGCCGCGGAAGGCCGCGGCGAACATCGTCGCGCCGCCGATCATGTGCTCGAGCACCCCGCGCACGGTGAACTCCGCGCACGGGGTTGGACGGTCGAGCTGGTCCGGTGCGATGCCGGCGACGACGCTGCCTACGGCGGGAGCGAGCTGGCCGAGCTGGGTCAAGGGATCCATCTGTCCTCCATGGGGGGCGGGTGAGCCGTCTCGGTGGGCGGTAGCCGCCTCCGCCACGCCTCGCCGGGCGGCCTCGTGGTCGCGACCGGCCTCGATGAGCTGGCTCGCCGTCGGTGGGTGGTCGATGTCGGGCACATCATCATCATCTACGCCTGACGCTGCCCGTGCGTCGGGCGTGCACCCCATATCGGCGATGGCCAGGGGCGGAGCGGGTGGGTCGAACACCCCACGATGCGATCGGTCGCCTGATGCGCGTTGGGGCGCAAGCCCGATGCGCCCGGATCCCGCTGCGGCCGACGATGGGCTCGTCGCTGGGATCGGCCCGGCGCACGAACGAGGAGAGCAACATGCGAGCAAGCTGGGACGACATGGCGGTGGAGCTCGAGGTGGGGGACATCCACACCCGGGGGGAGGAGTGGGGGGATCTGTCGGTCCGCAACATCGACCTGCCGGCGGGGGCGGACCTGCGGCCGCTGCTGGCCGGGCTGCCGGACGACCACTGCGCCTGCGCGCACTGGGGCTACGTGACGGAGGGGTCGATCACCCTGCGCTACGCCGACGGCACCGAGGAGACGACCCGTGCTGGTGACCTCTACTACTGGCCGGGCGGGCACACCGCCTGGACTGACGAGGGCGTGAAGTTCGTCGAGTTCAGTCCGGCGCGCGAGATCGCACCGGTGCTGGCCCACCTCGGTGCCCAGCTGGCGCCCTCTGCTTGAGCCCCCGGGCGGGCGGTAGGTTCCGCGTCGTGGAAGACGACGCGCTGGCGGCGCTGCGGGACGCGCTGCATCGGCAGGACTGGCCGGCGGCCGCCGAGGCCGGCGAGGTGCTCACGGTCGACAGCCCCGGGCTGGAGGCCGACCTCGCCGACCTTCGAGCGGAGGCGGCGTGGTGGCTGGGCCGGCTCGACGAGTGCATCGAGCATCGGGAGCGGGCCTTCCTAGGCTTCGACGAGCTGGGCGACGCCAGGCGCGCGGCGCGCTGCGCGGTGGGCCTCTGGGAGCACCACGGGATGCGGGGTCATCCGGCCATCTCCAGCGGGTGGCTGCGCCGGGCCCGGCGAGCCCTCGCCGACGAGCCCGAGTGCCCGGAGCTCGGCGCCCTGCTGCTCCGGGAGGCGGAGGCCGCCCACGGCGGTGGCGACCTCGACCACGCGACGGCACTGGCGACGCGGGTCGTGGGCCTGGCCCGAAGCCTCCGCTCGGCCGACCTGGAGGCCGAGGCGCTCCAGACCATCGGCCGGATCCTCATCGATCGGGGCGAGGTCGCCGAGGGCATGGGTCATCTGGACGAGGCGATGCTCTTCGCAATGGAGGGGCGGCTGAGCCCCTACTCGACGGGCAAGGTGTACTGCAGCCTCATCAGCGCCTGCGAGCTGCTCGGCGATCTCGACCGGGCCGCCGAGTGGACCGAGGCCACCCTCCGGTGGGCGGAACGGCACCCGTTCGCCATCTTCCCGGGGATCTGCAGGGTCCATCGGGCGGTGGTGCTCAAGCGGCGAGGGTCCCTGGCCGACGCCGAGCGCGAGGCGGCCCGGGCCTGCGAGGAGCTCCTGGGGAGCCACCTCGGCAACAGCGCCGTCGCCTACGCCGAGGTGGGCGACATCTGCCGCCGCCTCGGCGATCTCGGCCGCGCGCAGGAAGCGTTCGAGCGGGCCCAGGAGCTGTCCGGTTCGCCATGCGGTGGGCTGGCGCTGCTCCGCCTGGCCCAGGGACGGGTCGACGCAGCCCTGTCGATCGTCACAGGGTGCGTGCGCGGCCAGACGTCGAGCCCGCTGGCCCGGGCCGAGCTCCTCCCGGTGCTCGTGCACGTGGCCATCGCCGCCGACGACCTCGAGGCGGCCCGGGCCGCGGCGGCGGAGCTCGAAGCCATCGCTTCCACCTTCGCCACCCCGGCCCTGCAGGCCAGCGCCGTCGCCACCCGCGGACGGCTCGATCTGGCCGATGGCAAGCCGACCGCCGCCGGCACGCTCCAGGAGGCGGTCGACCGCTGGCACGCCCTCGAGGTGCCCTACGAGGTGGCCACCGCCCGCACCCTCCTCGGCCAGGCGCTCCGGGAGGCAGGCGACGAGGTCGGCGCGCTGGCCGCCTTCGCGTCGGCCACCGCTCTCTTCGGCCGGATCGGCGCCCACGTGGACGCCCGCCTCGCCGCCGGCGACAGCCAGACCTCGCTCCCGGCCGGGCTCACCACCCGCGAGGTGGAGGTGCTCCGCCTCATCGCGGCAGGGATGACCAACAGCGACATCGCCGGGGAGCTCTTCCTCAGCATCAAGACGGTGTC
>JBDSUN010000136.1:0-5309 GCA_039927735.1 Acidimicrobiales bacterium
AGGGGAGCAAGCACCCCTCGGCGATGGGATCGCAGCGGTCGGCGTCCGCCACCACGACCTCGAGCGTTCCCTGGAGGCCACCCCCCGGTTGGTCTGACGGCGAGCCCTCGTCGTCCCCGCTGGAGCAGGCGGCGGCGAGCAAGGTGGCGGCCAGCACGATCGCAGGCCAGCGGCGGGTGGTCATGGGCGCTCCACGAGGTCAGGTAGCGCGCGGTGGCCGCGCGAGGGGTCGGCGGTGCGTCCCCTGGGCGAGCATGCCATGGCGCCCCGTCGGCCGGTCGGACCAGTCTTCAGTCGGCAGCCTCAGCGGCCGGATGACGCTCGCGATGTCGGTCCTCGCCTTCCTCGCCAAGCCCGGCCAGGCCGACCCGCTCGCCCACGCCACCCAACGCCATCCCGGCGGGGGTGACCCTCAGAACACCCAGCGCGTGGCGCGGGTGGCGAACTCGTCCTCGCGCTCGATGATCCCGAACGCCCGCTCGGGGGTGACCTCGAAGAACCGGTTGGCCAGCAGGAACTCGGCGCTCAGCTCCGGCGAGAGGGCCTGGTACTTGTCCAGGTAGCGCTCGACCAACACGGACAGGCGCGCCGGGTCCTCGACCCGTGCCGCAGTGCCCTCGATGGACACGCACTCCACCGTGTCGTCGCCACCGATCACCACCCGGGAGTTGGTGGCCAGGTTCCGGGCCTTGCGAGCGCCGGGCGCGCAAGAGAAGGCGAAGCGGGCGTCGTCGTCCGCCCACACGCCCCACACCGGAAGGGCGTGGGGGCGCCCGGCGGCCGAGGCCGTGACCACCCAGAAGTTCCGGTAGGCAGCCAACCGTTCGGCCGCCCACGACCAGGGCAGCGGCGACCAGCCCGGGTCGTCCACCCCGTAGTCGGCCATGGCAGGGCGCTCAGCGCGCGGCTCGGTCATGCCCGTCAGGGTAGAGAGCCGTCCCTGACACCTGACGTCATCGTGTCGCCGGCATCAGCCGGGTGAGAGCCAGATCCTCACGAGGTCGCGCAGGCGGTCGACACCGACGTTCTTGTTGGCGCTGACCCACACGACGTCGCCCGGTTCGAGGTCGCAGGCCTCGGCCAGCTCCCGCTTGCGCTTGTCGCGCACCTTGGTCTTGACCTTGTCGTGCTTGGTGGCGACCACCTGGTGGGGGAGACCCTCCTCCCGGAGCCACTCGAGCATCGAGCGGTCGAGGGGAGTGGGGCCGATCTCGCCGTCGACGAGCACCATGACCATCTGGAGCCCGTCGCGCCCGTCGAGGTAGCGCTCGATCATGCGGGCCATGGACGCCCGCTGCACCTTGGACACCTTGGCGTAGCCGTAGCCCGGGCAGTCGACCATCGTGGTGCCGTCGGGCAGTGCGAAGCAGTTCAGGAGCTGCGTGCGCCCCGGCGTCTTGGAGGTGTTGGCCAGCCCGTTGCGCTTGGCCAGCGCGTTGATCAGGGAGGACTTCCCCACGTTGGAGCGGCCGACCACGGCCACCTCGGCCGAGGTCTCCGGGAGGCGGTCGAGGTGGTCAGCGGAGGTGACGAACTCGAGCTGGAGCGGGGGTGACACCGGAGCACCTTGTCATGTGTCCCGCCAGCGATCGAGCTGTCGCCGATCGCGTTTGGTCGGCCGACCGCTGCCGCGCTCGCGTTCGGCCACCCGGATGCGATCGACCTCGGGCTCCGGCGGGGTGTGGTCGATGAAGCACGTCGCCGCGATGGCGGCACCGACGCGCTTGTCGATCAGCTGGGTGACCTCCAGGATCCGGTTCCGGTCGTGGGCGCGGGCCTCCACCTGGGTGCCGATGGCGACGGGCGTGGCCGGCTTGGCCGACTGGCCGTTCACGGAGACGTGGCCGCCCTTGCAGGCATCCGTTGCCTCAGCGCGCGTCTTGTAGAGGCGGATGGCCCACAACCACCGGTCGACCCGGGTGGCCACCGTCAGGCCCGGCTGAGCGTCACCACCGGGATCACGCGGGTGGTGCCGGTTGCGTACTCCTTGAAGTTGGGCATGAGCTCGGCCTGCCGATCGAAGAGGCGCTGGCGCTCGGGACCGTCGGTGTGGATCTCGGCTTCCGCCTCAAAGCGCTCGTCGCCCACTTCCACGGTCACGCGCGGGTTGGCCTTCAGGTTGTGGAACCAGTCCGGGTTGGTGTCGGCGCCGGCCTTGGACGCGATGATCACGTAGTGCTCGCCGTCCCGGGTGTGCACGAGCGGGGTGGTGCGCTCGGTGCCGCTCTTTGCGCCCGTGTGGGTGACGAGGATCATGGGGGCGCCCTCGAAGGGGCCGGCGACCACGCCGTGGTTGGCGCGGAACTCCTCGATGATCTTGCCGTTGAAGGCCTGCATGTCAGGGAGTGCGTCGCTCATCTCCGGGACGGTATCGGGCCCGTCGGAAGAGGCAACCGGACTCGGTGGTTGGATACGGACGTGGCCACCCTCGACGTCCCGCTGTCCGTGCTCGACCTCGCCCCAGTGGGAGCGGGGTCGAACGCGGGGGCGGCGCTGCGGGCTTCCCTCGGGCTGGTGCAGGAGGCCGAGCGGCTCGGCTACCACCGCTACTGGGTGGCCGAGCACCACAACATGCCCGGCATCGCATCGTCGGCGCCGGCCGTGCTGCTCGCCCACCTCGCCTCGGTCACCGACGACATCCGCCTCGGCTCCGGTGGGGTCATGCTCCCCAACCACGCTCCACTCGTGATCGCTGAGCAGTTCGGCATGCTCGAGGCGCTGCACCCGGGCCGGATCGACCTCGGCATCGGCCGGGCGCCGGGCACCGACCAACGCACGGCCGCCGCCCTGCGCCGCTCCCTCGGCGGCGTGCAGGAGCCCGACCTCCCGACCCTGCTCGGGGAGCTCTACGGCTTCTTCAACGGCACCTTCCCGGACGACCACCCCTACCGGGGGATCACGGCGGTCCCTGCCCTCGGGTACCAGCCGGCCATCTGGCTGCTCGGCTCGAGCGACTACAGCGCCCGACTGGCCGGTCTGCTCGGGCTCCCGTTCTCCTTCGCCCACCACTTCTCACCGGCCAACACCCTCCCGGCCCTCGAGGTCTACCGGGCCAGCTTCCGGCCCTCGGAGGTGCTCGAGCAGCCGTACGTCATGCTCGGCGTCAACGTCGTCAGCGCCGACACCGCTGAGCAGGCCGCCTACCTCGCCAAGCCGGGTGACCTCGCCTTCCTGCGGCTGCGCTCCGGCCGGCCCGGGCCCTTCCCCACGCCCGAGGAGGCGGCCGCCTTCCACCCGACCCCGCACGAGAAGGAGCTGATCAAGAGCTGGTCGGCCTCTCGCATCGTCGGCGATCCCGCGGAGGCGCTGGCCGACCTGGCCCGACTGCGCGATCGCACGGAGGCCGACGAGCTGATGGTGACGACGATGGTGCACGGTCCCGACGACCGGGTGCACTCCTACCGCCTGCTGGCCGAGGCCGCCGGTCTTCGACCGTCGATCGCCGGAGCGGCCACGGCACACTGAGGCGGTGCCCGAAGGCGACACCCTCTACAAGGCGGCCGCTCGCCTGAAGCTGGCGCTCGAGGGGCACCTCCTCACGCGGTTCGAGGCGCCGCGCCTGCGAGGCGATGCTCCCAAGCCCGGCCAGCGGATCGATCTGGTCGAAGCCAAGGGCAAGAACCTGCTGGTTCACTTCGAGCTCGGCCTCATCCTGCGCACCCACCTCCGCATGACGGGCTCCTGGCACATCTACCGCACGGGCGAGCGCTGGCGGAAGGGCGCCCACCTGGCCCGTGTGGTCGTGGGGGCCGACAGCGGCTGGCTCGGCGTGTGCTTCCAGGCGCCCGTCGTGGAGACCTATCACCGCGCCGGCGCCGAGCCGGCGGCTCTGGCCACCCTCGGTCCGGACCTCTGCCTGGCCGCCGCCCTCGAGGACGAGGTGATCGATCAGGTGCTGGCACGCGCCGCGCGGCTCGCGCCGGCCGGCACCACCCTCGGGGAGGCCCTCCTGGACCAGCGCATCGCGGCGGGCATCGGCAACGTCTACAAGTCGGAAGCCTGCTTCGCAGTCGGCCTGGATCCGGGCACCTCCGTCGACCGAGTAGACGAGGCCAGTCGCCGGCGGGTCTGGTCGGTGGCGGCTCGCCAGCTGCAGGCCAACCTCGGGCATGCCGAGCGCCGCACCCACCCGGGCGGCCTGGCCGTCTACGGCCGTCGCGGCCAGCCGTGCCGGCGCTGCGGCACCCCTGTCCGCATGACCCGCCACGGCGACCAGGCCCGCAGCACCTACTGGTGCCCCACCTGCCAGCCGCCCCCGCAGAACCTGGCAACCTCTCGTGATGACCGCTGACGCCCCCACCATCCGAGCCACCGTCGAGGCCTACTGCGCTGCCTTCACGGAACGGGACCAAGCTGCCTACGTCGACCTCTTCGCCGACGGCGCGTGGATCGAGGACCCGGTGGGCACGGATCGCCACGACGGCTCCGACGCCATCGCCGGCTTCTTCGCCCAGTCGAGCTCGCTGGCCGAGTCCATCGAGCTGCGCCAGACGGGGCCGGTGCGGGTGGCGGCGGGGGAGTGCGCCTTCCCCATGCAGGCCCGCCCCTCCATCGGCGGCACGACCCTCGTGGTCGACATCATCGACGTCATGACCTTCGACGACGCCGGCAAGATCACCACCGTGCGGGCGTTCTGGGATCCGGCTGAGATGCGGCCGGCCGACGACTGATGGGCGCCATCCCCGCCCGGCTCAGCATCGTCACGCTCGGCGTGCGCGAGATGCCCACCATGCAGGGCTTCTACAAGGGCCTCGGCTGGCCGCAGCAACCGGGGGCGAGCGACCAGTTCTGCTCCTTCCTGGTCGGCGGCGTGCTGCTGGCGCTCTACGGCATCGACGACCTCGCCCATGAGGCGGCGCCGGGTGAGCCGATCACGAAGCACGGCTGGGGCGGCCACACCCTCGCCCTCAACGTGGATGGGCGTGACGAGGTCGACGAGGTGGTCGTCGCCATGGTGGCGGCCGGGGCCCGCAAGGTCGGCCAGGTGGTCGACCGGCCGTGGGGCGGGCGTTCCGGGTACGTCGCCGACCCCGAGGGCAACCGCTGGGAGATCGCCTGGGCGCCGAGCCTCACCTTCGACGAGCGAGGCGCCGTCCTCGCCTTCGGCACCGACACGCTCTGAGGCCGAGACGCGGAATCGGCGTCTGTTCGAGACCCGTGCGGTGCACGGCTGACACAGATCGGTCCACGGCCTCGGGCAGCACACGAACGTGACCCACGCAAGGTGCCTGGCAGGCGCCTTGCGTGGTCGTCCTACGAGCGGCGGGCCTCGAGGCCGCGGACGTCGCCTTCGTCGTCGGTCCACACCT
>JBDSUN010000137.1:0-4172 GCA_039927735.1 Acidimicrobiales bacterium
GTCGACGTCCTCACCCGGATCGTCGAACGGGAGCGGCCCGATGCGGTGCTGCCGACACTGGGCGGCCAGACCGCCCTCAACCTGGCCATGGAGCTCGTGGAGCGCGGCATCATCGGCGCTCCGGGCACCCCCGAGCTGATCGGCGCCAACGCCGAGGCCATCCGCACCGCCGAGGATCGCGAGGCCTTCAAGGTGGCCATGCAGGGCATCGGGCTCCGCGTCCCCCCGTCGGCGGTGGCCCACGGCATCGAGGAGGCGCACGCGGTGGTCGGCTCCATCGGGCTGCCCGTCGTGATCCGTCCCGCCTACATCCTCGTGGGCAAGGGCACGGGCATCGCGGCTACGCCCGAGGAGTTCGACCGGATGGCCACCCTTGGGCTGGCCGCCAGCCCGATCCGCGAGATCCTCATCGAGCGCTCGATCGCGGGGTGGAAGGAGTACGAGCTCGAGGTGATGCGCGACCGCGCGGACAACTGCGTGGTCATCTGCTCCATCGAGAACCTCGACCCGATGGGCGTGCACACCGGCGACTCGATCACCGTCGCCCCCGCCCAGACCCTCTCCGACGTCGAGTACCAGCTCATGCGCGACGCGGCCTTCAAGTGCATCCGGCGCGTCGGCGTGGAGACGGGCGGGTCGAACGTGCAGTTCGCCCTGAACCCGGAGAACGGCGACATGGTCATCATCGAGATGAACCCGCGCGTCAGCCGGTCGAGCGCACTGGCCTCGAAGGCGACCGGCTTCCCGATCGCCAAGATCGCGGCCCGCCTCGCCGTCGGCTACACCCTCGACGAGATCCCCAATGACATCACCAAGGCGACCCCGGCCAGCTTCGAACCGACCATCGACTACGTCGTCACCAAGGTGCCCCGCTGGGCCTTCGAGAAGTTCCCCGCCGCCCCCGGTGTGCTGGGCACCTCGATGCAGTCGGTGGGGGAGGCCATGGCCATCGGTCGCACCTTCCCCGAGTCGCTGCAGAAGGCGATGCGCTCCCTCGAGCTCGGCCGCTACGGCCTGGCCTGCGACCCGGCCGAAGCCGCCCTCGACGACCTGACGGACGAGGAGCTGCTGGTGCGGGCCGCCATCGGCACGCCCGACCGGCCCTTCCAGCTGGAGGCAGCCCTCCGGCGCGGCATCCCCGTGGAGACGCTGGCGCTGCGCACCAAGGTCGACCCGTGGTTCCTCGATCAGATCCTCGCCATCGTGGAGGAGCGGGAGGTGCTGGCGGCGACCGGGTTCGCCGGCATGGACCGGCGGGCGTGGCGACGGGCCAAGCGGCTCGGGTTCGCCGACGCCCAGCTGGCCTGGCTGTGGGACGTGGCGGAGGCCGACGTGCGCGCGGCCCGCTTGGCCGCCGACGTGCGGGCCACCTTCAAGACGGTCGACACCTGCGCCGCAGAGATCGAGGCGGCCACCCCGTACCACTACTCCACGTACGAGGACGAGGACGAGGTCACCCACTCCGGGCGCGACAAGGTGCTCATCCTCGGCTCGGGCCCCAACCGCATCGGCCAGGGCATCGAGTTCGACTACTGCTGCGTCCATGCCAGCTTCGCCCTGGCCGAGGCGGGCTACGAGACGGTGATGCTGAACTGCAACCCGGAGACGGTGTCGACCGACTACGACACCTCCGATCGCCTCTACTTCGAGCCCCTCACCCTCGAGGATGCACTCAACGTCATCGAGGCCGAGCAGAGGTCGGGGCACCTGGTGGGCGTCATCGTGGGGCTCGGCGGGCAGACCCCCCTCAAGCTCTCAGGCTCGCTGCCGGCGGGACTGGTGCTCGGCACATCACCGGAGTCCATCGATCTGGCCGAGGACCGGGAGCGGTGGAACGCGCTGTGCGCCCGGCTGGAGATCCCGCAGCCGGCCGGTGGGACGGCCAGCACCCACGAGCAGGCCCAAGCCATCGTGGCCGGCATCGGCTACCCGGTCCTGATGCGCCCGTCCTACGTGCTGGGCGGCCGGGCCATGGAGATCGTCTACGACGACGACTCGCTGCGGCGGGCGATGGACCAGCTGGCCGGCTTCGGCAGCCTCGGCAAGGAAGGCGGACTGTCCGCTGAGCGACCCGTGCTGGTCGACCGGTTCCTGGAGGACGCCACGGAGGTCGACGTCGATGCCATCCGCGACCACACCGGAGAGGTGCTGATCGGCGGCATCATGGAGCACGTCGAGGAGGCCGGCGTGCACTCCGGCGACTCCGCCTGCGTCCTGCCGCCCTACTCGCTGTCTCCCGACACCACTGCCGTGATCGAGACCCACACCCGGGCCATCGCCGAGGCCCTCGAGGTGGTCGGGTTGATCAACGTGCAGTACGCGGTGAAGGCCAACCAGGTCTTCGTCATCGAGGCCAACCCGCGGGCCAGCCGCACCGTCCCCTTCGTGGCCAAGGCCACCGGCGTCCCACTGGTCAAGGTGGCGGCCCGGGTGATGGTGGGCGCCACCCTGGTGGAGCTGCGCAAGGAGGGTCTGCTCACCGAACCTTGCCCCGGCGGCTACGTCGCGGTGAAGGAGGCGGTGCTGCCCTTCAGCCGCTTTCCCGACGCTGACTCGGTGCTGGGTCCGGAGATGCGCAGCACCGGTGAGGTGATGGGCATCGACACCACCTTCGGCCTGGCCTTCGCCAAGAGCCAGCTGGCCGCCGGTGACCGCCTCCCTGCCGGAGGCTGCGTCTTCATGTCCCTGGCCGACCGGGACAAGGGCGTCGGCATCGAGGCGGCCCGCCGCTTCGTCGACGCCGGGTTCCGCATCGTGGCCACCGCGGGGACCGCCGACGCCCTCGACAGCGCCGGGATCACGGTGGACCTTCGGGTGGCCAAGGTGGGGGAGGCGACCGGCACGGATGCGGTCGAGCTCATCAGCTCCGGTCAGGTCGACCTCGTGGTGAACAGTCCGCGGGGGCGCGGGGCCCGAGCTGACGGCGCTCACATCCGGGCGGCCGCCGCGGTGGCCGGGATCCCTTGCGTCACCACGGCGGCGGCCGGCCTGGCTGCCGCCAACGGCATCGCCGACTCCGCCCGCCACGAGATGCGCGTGCGAACGCTCCAGGAGTTCCACGCCGGCATCGACCTCGACCGGCCAACGCTGCCCCTCGGCTCGTGATCGGGCGCCGCGTCGCCGTCGACCTCCCGACCACGATCGGGTCCGTCCGGCTGCCCAACCCGGTGCTGACCGCGTCGGGCACGTCCGGGCACGGGGCAGAGCTGGCGCCCTATCTGGATCTCGGCGCGCTGGGAGCCGTCGTGGTGAAGTCGTTGTCGGCCGAACCTTGGGCGGGCAACCCCCCGCTCCGCCTGCACGAGACCCGAAGCGGGATGCTCAACAGCGTCGGTCTCCAGGGGCCCGGCGTGACCGCGTGGCTGAACGACGACCTTCCCGCCCTGCTGGCGACGGGTGCCCGGGTGGTGGCCTCGATCTGGGGACGCAGCGTGGCCGAGTACGAGGCGGCGGCTGCCCTCCTGGCTGACGCTCCGGCGGGGGTCGTGGCGGTGGAGGTCAACCTGTCGTGCCCGAACACCGAGGCGGCCCGGGATCTCTTCGCCCACTCCGCCGCCGCCACCCGGGAGGCGATGGAGGTCACCGCACCCTGCGGACGTCCCCGTTGGGCGAAGCTCAGCCCCAACGTCACCGACCTCGTGCCCATCGCCCGCGCCGCCCAGGAGGGTGGGGCGGAGGCGGTCACACTGGTGAACACGGTGCTGGCCATGGCCATCGACCCGGAGACCGGCGAGTACCGGCTCGGCTCCGGCGATCGGGGCGGCGGCCTGTCCGGGCCCGCCATCCATCCGGTCGCCGTCCGGGCCGTCCACGACGTCCACGCCGCCTTCCCTGCCCTGCCGATCGTCGGTGTCGGCGGCATCAGCACCGGTGACGACGCCGCCGAGCTGCTGCTGGCTGGGGCCTCGGCGGTCCAGGTGGGAACGGCCACCTTCGCTGACCCCCGGGCGCCCGCACGGGTGCTCCGGGAGCTGCAGGGCTGGGCCCGTCGCACCGGCCGGCACCGGCTCGACGACATCGTGGGCACCGCCCACCGAAGGGAGACCACGCCATGACCGTGATCACTGAAGCGCCCCCGGAAGTGCGGGCGCAGCTCGCCGTCGCCCTCGACGTCGACGACTCGGTGGCCGCCCTTCGCCTGGCCCGACAGCTCAAGCCCTGGTTCGGGGTTG
>JBDSUN010000138.1:0-8303 GCA_039927735.1 Acidimicrobiales bacterium
GCGAACGCGGTCGAGCGGCAGCTTCTTGCGGTCGGCGTACATCCGCAGGGTCATGGACGTGCATGCACCCAGGCCGGCGAGGAGAAGGTCATAAGGGCCGGGGCCTGTGTCGTCGCCGATGCCGATCGGTTCGTCGGCGAGGAAGATGTGGTTCCCGGCGGTGATCCGCTGAGCGAACGCCCCGGTACCGGATTCCTCGACGAGCACCGTGCCCGGAGGTGGCTGGGTGACGGGGATCGGGTCGGAGGCGACGGCCGGGAGGTAGCGACTTGCCCAGACGGCGAGGAGCCGGGCGACGTAGGCGCTGTCGGCCGGGTCGGTGAGGAGATGGTCGGCCCCATCGAGCGCGATGAAGCTCTTCGGGTGCCGGGCCGTCTGGTAGATCCGCCTGGCGGGGTCGACGTCGACGAGCTCGTCGACCGGCGAGTGCATGACGAGCAGTGCGGCACCCAGCGTGGCGACAGCGTGGTCGAGCCGTTGGGCGGAGATGTCCTCGAGGAACTGTCGCTTGAGGCGGAAGGGTCGTCCGGCCAGCTCGACATCGGCTTCGCCGTCGCGCTCGATGGCCGCCAGCGCGTCCGGCGTGAGCACCCCAGCCACATGGGCGGGATCCGATGGCGCGGCGATGGTCGCGACGGCGAGCACCTCAGGGATCTGCGGTCCGGCGGCGAGGACCGCCGCGCCCCCGAGGCTGTGGCCGATCAGCAGCTTCGGTGCTTCGTAGCGGGCACGGAGCATCTCGGCGGCCGCGATGAGGTCGGTGACGTTGGACGTGAAGTTCGTGTTGGCGAACTCGCCGTCACTGGAGCCGAGTCCGGTGAAATCGAAGCGCAGCACCCCGAATCCCTCGGCCACCAGTCCGGCGCTGATTCGAGACGCGGCGGCGATGTCCTTGCCGCAGGTGAAGCAGTGCGCGAACAGCGCGACAGCTCGTGGGGGCCCACTGGGGAGGTCGAGCCGAGCTGCGAGCTGATCGCCGTTCGACCCGGTGAAGGTGATCTTGTTGATGGTGGGGTGCATGGCGCATGAGCCCTTCGGGCGATGGACTGGATCTCGAGTCTGGCAAGCGCCTCGGCGGCGTGCCGCCCAGGGGGTTCCCTAGGGGTTCTTGGGGGGAACTGCGGATGGGCGCCGCGGTGGCGGGCTGGCCTACTTGGCCCATGACCACGACCCTGACTCCCACACCTTCTCGCCTCAGCCCGTCCGAGGCAGCCCGAAGCACTCCGGCCAGCCGCAATCGAGCCGTCGACCTCTATCGGGCCCTGGCCATGCTCGTGGTGGCCGTTGGGCACTGGCTCGGCATGGTCGTCGTGCTCGACGACGGCGAGCTGGTCGGGGGCAACCTGCTCGACTTCTCCCCGGAGTACGGCTGGATCACCTGGATCGGGCAGGTCATGCCGCTCTTCTTCTTCGTCGGCGGGTTTGCTTCGGCCACGTCCTTGCTCTCGGCGGAGCGCAGGGGGATGCGTCCGGCGGACTGGGTCGTGACCCGCCTGCACCGCATGGTCACCCCGGCCGCCGCGCTGGCCGGGTTCTGGGTGGTAGGCCTGGCGATCGGTGCGCTGCTGGGCGGCTTCGGCATGGTCGCGCTCGGCGCGGCGGGGGCGGCGATACCGCTCTGGTTCCTCGCCAACTACACGATCGACACCGCCTTGGCGCCGTTCACGTTCCGCTGGTTCCGCGAGCGGCCGAGGCTCCTCATCGGCGGGCTGGTCGGCGCCTTTGCGCTCGGCGAGGCGGCCAGCTTCGCGGGCGTGCCGGTGCTCGGACAGCTCAACTGGATCGTCGGATGGCTCGGCTTCCAAGTGGCCGGGTTCGCGTGGCAGCAGAACCGGCTCCCGTCGGGCCGACGC
Source organism: Acidimicrobiales bacterium (assembly GCA_039927735.1). Classification (GTDB taxonomy): domain Bacteria; phylum Actinomycetota; class Acidimicrobiia; order Acidimicrobiales; family VFJN01; genus VFJN01. The sequence continues at coordinate 1,854 of JBDSUN010000138.1, forward strand.
CTGGCGCGGCTGGCGGCGTCGGCGTGGGTGCTGACGTTGGCCGCGGTCCACTTCGGGCCATGGCCGTCGGTGATGCTCCACCATGGGGGACCGGAGCACAGCCCGACCCATCCGCCGTCGACGGCGCTGCTGCTGTTCGGCTTCGCCTACTCGCTCACCGCCGCCGCCCTCGCACCCAGCGTCGATCGGTTCCTCGCTCGGTCCAAGCGAGCGTGGCAGCTCACGATCGCCGCCAACGGCGTGGCGATGTCCGTCTACCTCTGGCACATGACGGCCGCCGTTGCCGTGGCCAGCGCCGCCCTCGGTCTGGGGCTCCTGCCGGCCGTCGAGCCCGGGACGTCACCATGGTGGGCGACCAAGCTGCCCTTCCTCCTGGCGAACCTGGTAGTGCTCGTGCCGATCGTCAGGTTCGTCGCACCCATCGAGCAGCGGGCGCTCCTCGGCGGAGCTCGGACATGGCGGGGCGGGACGGCGTCGATCCTCGTCGTGGCCGCCCTGGTCTCGGTCAGCATCAAGACCTGGTCGTCACCCGCCCCCGGCCTGCTGCTCGCCGGCCTGGTCGGCACCCTCCTGGTGCACCGCGTCGCCCTCGTCGCCCGCAGCCGTGGAGTCGAACGCTGAGATGGGGTCATCCTCGGCCTTGCCAGGTGCAGATGCAGGCCTCGTTGCCCTCGGGGTCGGCGAGGATCCAGAACGAGGGGGCCTCGTCATCGGAGACGAGGGTGCCGCCGGCCGCCAGCGCTGCCGCGATCCGCGCCTCGGCGACGTCATCGGGGACGGTGACGTCGATGTGGATGCGGTTGCGCTGCGGGCGGGGGGCGTCCATCTGCTGGAACCAGAAGCCGGGGGCGCGTCCATGGGGGTCGACGCTGTCGTCGTCCTGGTGGGGCTCGTAGCCCAGCACCGCCTCCCAGAAGGGCTTGACGACGGCGATGTCGAGGGCGTCGATGGCGATCTCGATCTGGGTGACCGTGGTCGGCTCGGCGGCGACGGCGAGCTCCTTGGCGATGGCGGAGATGCTGCGGGCGAGGTCCGTGTCCCGCGTCGTGAGGCCGTCGGCGTCGTGGGTGGTGAGCAGCACGTGGACGCGGGGGTAGGTGATGGTCAGGTCCGGGTGGTGGTCGGCCTCGTCGGCCGCGGCCCCGATGCGGGCCGCCAGCTCGATGCCCTTGGCCATCGAGCCGGTGCGGAACGCTGCCTGCAGGGTGTGCAGCAGCACCCGCCAGTCGCCCAGTCCCCCCTGCTCGCTGATCTGGTCCCTCGTGAGCTTGTCCGACGCAGCCATCCGCCAACGTTGCCAGAGTTCCCAAGCCGACGGGCGAGGCCCGCCCGTCTGCTGGCGCGGGCGTCGGGTAGAACGGGGGCATGCTCGGCTGGATCGGTGACATCGAGAAGACCACCCTCGACAACGAGACGTTCCGCACCGTCGTCTACACGGCGGGGCACGCGCAGCTCACCGTGATGCGACTCCTGCCCGGCGAGGAGATCGGCTGGGAGGCCCACGGGCACCTCGACCAGTTCCTCCGCATCGAGGAGGGGAGTGCCGAGGTCGACCTGGGGCGCAGCGAGGACGCCGTTGACGAGACGCACCCGCTGCAGGACGACTGGGCGATCATCGTGCCCGCCGGCACCTGGCACAACGTGCGCAACACCGGCGACGGCGATCTGAAGCTCTACTCCCTGTACTCCCCGCCAGAACACGACGACGGCACGGTGCACGCCACCAAGGCCGACGCCGACGCCGCAGAGGCCGCCGAGCACGACGACTGACTGCCCGACGCGCGAGCGTCGGGCGCGCGGCCGGTACCGTCCACCGGGGTGACGATGCCTGCTCCCGAGATCGTGTGGACTGCGCCGCCTGGCGCGTGGGAGAGGTCTCGGATGGCCGCCTTCGCCACCCACGTGAGCGCTGATGGTGGGCCGGCCCTCGCTGACGCAGGGTCGCTGGTGCAGTGGTCGATCGCGGAACCGAGTGCCTTCTGGGCCGCCTACGCGGCCTTCGCCGACATCCGCTGGCATGCGCCGCCGACCGACGCTCTCGTACGGGAAGGCCCGATGCCGGCCACCCGCTGGTTCCCGGGCGGCACCCTCAGCTACGCCGACGCCGCCCTCGCCCAGGCCGACGATCGGCGCGACGAGGTCGCCGTCGTCGGGCTCTCCCAGACCCGCGCTCGGGACTCCCTGACCTGGGGGGAGCTGACCGACGCCGTCGCCCGCTGCCGGGCCGGGCTCCTCCGGCTGGGGGTTCGCCGAGGCAACCGGGTGGTGGCCTACGCCCCGAACATCACCGAGACGCTCGTGGCGATGCTGGCCACCGCCAGCCTGGGCGCCATCTGGTCGTCGTGCCCGCCCGAGTTCGGGGAGCAGGCCGTCATCGACCGGTTCAGCCAGATCGAGCCGACGGTGATGCTGGCGGTGGACGGCTACCGGTACGGCCAGCGGGAGCTCGATCGAGCGAGCGCGGTCGAGGCCATCGCCGCTGCCCTCCCGAGCCTCCAACACGTCGTCCCCATCCGCTACCTGGGCCACGGCGACGATGGGTGGGGCGAGCTGCTCGCGAGTCCCGGCGAGCTCGTGTTCGAGCCGGTGCCCTTCGATCATCCGCTGTGGATCCTGTTCTCCTCGGGCACCACCGGCCTCCCGAAGGCGATCGTGCACGGGCACGGTGGGATGGTGCTCGAGCACCACAAGGTGCTGGCCCTCCATCACGACCTGCGGCCGGGCGAGCGGTTCTCGTGGTTCACCACCACCGGGTGGATGATGTGGAACTACCTCGTGTCCGGCCTGCTCGTCGGAGCGACGGTGGTGCTCTTCGACGGCGACCCCGGCTTCCCCGACCTGTCGGCGCTGTGGACCTTGGCGGCCGACGAGCGGCTCGACGTCCTTGGCGTCAGCGCGCCGTTCGTGATGGCCTGTAGCAAGGCGAGCGTCGAGCCTCGGGCCGGCGGCGACCTCGGTCGGTTGCGAGAGGTGGGCGTGACCGGAGCGCCCCTCCCCCCGGACGGCTTCCGGTGGCTCGTCGACGCAGCCGGGCCGCAGGTGCGGCCCAGCTCGCTGAGCGGGGGTACGGACGTGTGCACCGCCTTCGTCGGCCCGATGCCGAGTGAGCCCGTCCGGGCCGGCGTGATCACCAGCCGGCTGCTCGGCTGCGACGTGCAAGCGGTGGACGACGCCGGCCGGCGGTGCCTCCCGGGGGACACGGGCGAGCTGGTCATCGCCCAGCCGATGCCATCCATGCCGGTGGGGTTCTGGGGCGACCACGACGGATCCAAGCTGCGGTCGGCCTACTTCGAGCGCGTTCCCGGCATGTGGTGCCACGGCGATTGGATCACCTTCGACGACCAGGGCGGCTGCGTGATCAGCGGGCGGTCCGACGCCACCTTGAACCGCGGCGGGGTGCGGTTGGGTACCAGCGACTTCTACGCGGTGGTCGACGCCCTCCCGGAGATCGCCGACTCGGTGGTGGTCCACCTCGAGGACACAGAGGGTGGACCGGGGCGCCTGATCCTGCTGGTGGTCTGCACCCCCGAGGTCGAGCTCTCGGACGGCCTCGCCGACGAGATCCGCCGGAGCCTGCGCCAGCGGCACTCGCCCCGCCACGTGCCCGACGAGATCCACGCCGTCGACCGGCTGCCGCGGACGATGTCGGGCAAGAAGCTCGAGATCCCGGTCAAGCGACTCCTCCTGGGCCACGACCCGACCACGGTGGCGGCACGAGATTCGCTCGACGACCCCGAGGCCTTCGACCGGTTGGCCACCTGGGCGGCGCAGCGCCGAGCCGCAAGCGGCGCCTGACCCGTTCAGTACCGTGCCCCCATGGAGCTGGGGGAGCTGCAGCGGCTGATGTCGGAGACCTACGGCGAGCGCGATCGCGCCCGGGGCGTGCCGGCCACGGTGGCGTGGCTCACCGAGGAGCTCGGCGAGCTGGCCCAAGCCGTCCGCAAGGGCACGGCAGAGGAGCAGCTCCACGAGCTCGGCGACGTGCTGGCGTGGCTGGCCTCGCTGGCGGAGCAGCTGGGGCTGTCGCTCGACGAGGCCGTGGCCCGCTACGCCACCGGCTGTCCTCGGTGCACCGCCATCCCCTGCGCCTGCTGACCGAGCGGCGTCAGAGGAGGGCTTCGGCGATCTGGATGGCGTTGAGGGCGGCGCCCTTGCGGAGGTTGTCGCCGGAGAGGAACAGGGCCAGCCCGCGACCGTCGGGGACGGTGGGATCGTGACGGAGGCGGCCCACCTGGGTGACGTCGCCGCCGGCCACATCCAGCGGGGTGGGGACCTCGGCCAGCTCGACTCCGACAGCACCGTCGAGGATCTGGCGCGCCCGGTCGGGCGAAAGCGCTCGGGCGAAGCGGGCGTTCACCGACATGGAGTGGCCGGCGAACACCGGCACCCGTACGCAGAGAGCGGAGACCAGCAGATCGGGCAGCTCGAGGATCTTGCGGCTCTCGTTGCGGAGCTTGTGGTCTTCGTCGGTCTCGCCCAGCCCATCGTCCACGAAGCTGCCGGCCTGCGGGATCACGTTGAAGGCGATGGTCGTCGGGAACTTGACCGCCGGGGGGAAGTCGACAGCCGCTCCGTCGTGGGTGAGCGCGCCGGCGTCGCCGGCCACCTTCTGCACCTGCTCCTCGAGCTCGGCCACCCCGGCCAGCCCGCTCCCGGAGACGGCCTGGTAGGTGCTGACCACGATCGCCTCCAGCTCAGCTTCGAGATCGAGCGGCTTGAGCACCGGCATGGCGACCATGGTCGTGCAGTTCGGGTTGGCGACGATGCCCTTGGCGATCGACCGGAGCGCGTGGTCGTTGACCCCCGCCACGACGAGCGGGACCTCAGGGTCCATCCGCCACGCGGAAGAGTTGTCGATGACGGTCGCTCCGGCCGCGGCGACCCGGGGGGCGAGGGAGCGCGAGGCGGTGGCTCCGGCCGAGAAGAGGGCGAGATCGAGGCCGTCGTAGGACGCAGTGTCCGCATCCTCGACGACGATCTCCCGCTCGTCGAACGCCACCGTGCGGCCCGCTGACCGGGCGGAGGCGAACAGGCGGAGCTCGTCGAGCGGGAAGGCCCGCTGGTGGAGGATCCGCAGCATCACGCCACCGACCTGTCCGGTGGCACCAAAGAGACCGACGCGCATGCCGGTGAGGCTACGACGGCGGACGTCGAGCGTTACAGCTCAAATGCGGTGTGGAGCTCCTGGACGGCTTGTTCGACCTGGGCCTCGCGGACGATGCAGGAGATGCGGATGGCCGAGGTGGAGATCATCTCGATGTTGATGCCGGCCGCCGCGAGCACCTCGAAGGTCTTGGCGGCCACGCCAGGGTTCGACTTCATCCCGGCCCCCACCAGGCTCACGCGCGCGATCCCGCCGTCGCTGGCCACCCCGCTGGCGGAGATCTCGGCCGCCAGGGCCGAGGTGATCTCCTGGCTCTGCGGGAGGTCGTCGTGAGGCACCGTGAAGGAGATGTCGGTGACCCCGTGGTCGGAGGTGTTCTGCACGATCATGTCGACGTTGACGTCGGCGTCGGCCAGCAGTCGGAACAGCCGAGCGGCGATGCCCGGCTGGTCGGGGACACCGCTCACGGTGACCTTGGCTTCCGAGGTGTCGTGGACGACGGCGGAGACGATGGCCTGCTCCATGGACGGATCCTCCTCTTGCACCCAGGTGCCAGGCTCCCAGGTGAACGCTGATCGGATGTGCAGGCGCACGCCCCACGTGCGGGCGAACTCGACGGAGCGCATGGCCGGCTTGGGGCAACCGCACGCGGTCATCTCCAGCATCTCCTCGAAGCTGACGGTGGCCATGCGGCGGGCGGTCGGAACGAGCCGAGGATCGGCGGAGAACACCCCGGGCACGTCCGTGTAGAGCTCGCAGGAGTGAGCGTCGAGCGCGTGGGCCAGGGCGACAGCGGTGGTATCGGAGCCGCCGCGCCCGAGGAAGGTGACGTTGCGATCACCGGAGACGCCCTGGGATCCGCCCACCACCGGCGTGTGGCCGTCGCGCAAGGCAGCCTCCACCCGCTGGGGCCGGAGCTCGACGATCTTGGCGTTGGTGTGGCTGGTGTCGGTGATGAAGCCCGCCTGGCTCCCCGTGAAGCTGTCGGCGGGCACCCCGAGGTCGTGCAGCGCCATGCAGAGCAAGGCGGTGGCCTTGCGCTCGCCGGCCGTGAGGAGCATGTCCATCTCCCGGCCGGGACGCACCTTGGAGACCTCCGAGGCCAGTCGGATGAGCTCGTCGGTCTCCTTGCCCATGGCGCTGACCACCACCACGACGTCGTCGCCACGCCGCTTGGTGCGAGCCACGTGGTCGGCGACGGCTCGGATGCGCTCCGGATCAGCCACCGATGTGCCGCCGAACTTCTGTACGACCAGGGGCACGGCGCACGACGCTATCGTCGCCGCCCGCTAGCGACGAACCCGTTGCACGACCCGGACCGTCCCCCGGGGTGCTTCGGCGCTGGG
>JBDSUN010000139.1:0-5992 GCA_039927735.1 Acidimicrobiales bacterium
GGTGGCGCTCTGGCCGGCCATCGGCGCCCCCGACGCAGTCAAGTACACCCCGAAGGACTGTCGCAGCATCATCACGGGGCTGGCGCCGGATGGGACCGCCGAGCTCGTTGTCCAGACCTGCAAGGACCTCGCCGCGAGCGGTATGTACGTGCTCGACATCGACAGTGGCGATGCAACCCAGCTCACTGAGGGGCTCGCCGCCTCCGCCCGCTGGTCTCCGACCGGGGAGTGGATCACCTTCGGCCTCGCACCAAGCATCGGTCCCTCTGCCGAGACGGTCCGGGTGTGGATCATCAAGGCCGACGGCACCGGGCTGCGTCAACTCACGGACGTGCCATCGTCCTTCCCAGCCTGGGTATCCGACGAAATCGCCTCGTGAACTTGGTGGCGGGCACCGGGTCGGTCGCGCTGTGCTGCCGCTGATCCGCCGGAGTGCCCAGTTCTGCCAGAGTGGGTCGGTTGCTCTTGCCCATCTGTCGAGTGGGCGGTGTCTCCGCACGGTGGGAGGAGGAGCCCTCCCACGATCCCGGCGTGCACCTTCATTCTACGATCGGCGACGTGGACCACGAGGTGCTCGATGTCGCGGCCGCCGCCGCTTACCTGGGGTTGAGCGAACGCACCTTCGGTGAGCTGGTCCTCGACGACCAGATCCCTCACGGTCACGACAGCCGACGGCGAACCTTCACACGACCTCAGCTCGACCAGTACCTGGCAAGCGCCCGCATCCACCCTGGGGACATCGCTCACCTCGCCGGTCCGAAGCGCCAGGGCCGCTACCGAGGTCGCTGACCGGCACGCCGTGCATGCCGGGACGGCCCATGGGCCGGTTGGCATCGAGCAGACGGGCGGCGTCAGCCCCTCGGCCACATGTGATCTGAGCGCTCCGACGTCGACGATTTCCCATGCCTCGACCACCTTGCCCTCGCGAAGGTGAGTGATCACCGCTTGATCAATCCGAAAGCTGCCGGCGGTGCCTTCGACACCGCCAAGCTCGCCATGAGCGTTCCGGTGACGACGACCCGTGCCGTCTCGACGTTGCCGTCTACCACCACCTCCTGCACAGCGTGGCGGAGGTCGGGCATGGCCGACAGTGCAGTCCCTCCGCACCGCCTTTTCCTCGTCGGCACTCGTGGTGGAGAGCCCGGCAGGAGCGTGGATGACTGCGCCCGAATGGAGCAGCTCGTCGAAGGCGTCAAAGTCGCCCGCATCACCTGCGGCCAGCCAGCGGAACACAATCGTGGATGAGATGTCACCCATGCTCCGGAGTCTTGCGCGCCGCCGCTGGTGCGCAAACGACCGCGCAACCTGCCTGGTCACCTCGCCCCTATGCGTCAGATTGGCAGTTATGCACCCACGTGGGAACCAGACGAGAGGGCGTAACGTCCTAACCGCATGCGCCGGGTCTCGCTCGCTCTGGTTCTGGCTGCCGCTATCACGGCGTGCACAGCCTCGGGTGGCGGTGAAGCTGCTCATAAGCCACCAACCACCGCATCACAAGAGGGCCGGTGGGGGAGCGTAGGGGTGCTGTTCTACTCAGGCGAGGGCACGCGACTCCACCTCACACTGAAGGTATGCGATAGCCGGGCTCAGGTGGAGGTGGACGAGAGCCGCCAGCAGGTCCTCATTCACGCGACAGCCCCCGAGCTAGACGTCGTTAAGCCTGACTGCGCCACTGGTTCGAGAGTCGATCTGGAGACTCCCCTCGGTGAGCGCGAAATCGTGGACGCCAGCACAGGCGAGGCCATTCCGTTGTTACGCGAGTAACCCGCCGAGCCTTGCCGCTAAGGGCGGCCACGGTCCCACTCCGGCCGAGGGGCGAGCCGCGTCACTCTGGCAGTTATGCCCGCTACCCGATGAGGCAGTCGCCGTCGTTGCCACCGCCCGGAACGGTGCTGGCCTACTCGAACTTGCGGCTGACGATCTCGAACCAGAGCACCTAGGGGTGGAGAACTCGCATGGTGGTGGCGTTCTCGTTGAAGCTCATCACTTGGCCAGTGGGACCCATGCACTCGGGTGGGATGTTGAAGGACGAGGTGGCGTATTCATCGGGCGGGTTGTCGAACGAGGAGGCGTCGAATTCAGTTGTCTCATAGGCGCCGTCGCCGGTGACGCCGTCGCCCGGGCGAGCCACGGTCCCGTCGGGAAGGACCACGCCCACCTCGCCCTCCAAGGCCACGGTGCCCTTCGGCCACACGACCGGGTAGGGGTCGAACCGCATGATGCTCAAGCAGCGGGTGGCAGGGTCGTAGGTCAGAGTGCCCCCGAGCGAGAACAGCTCCAGGGCCGGATCGGACGTGTCGGAGTGTGCCCACACGATCGGACCGGTCTCACCGGCGGTGCTCGGTGTCGTGCTTGTCGTCGTGGCCACGGCGCCGGCCTCCGCGGTCGTCGACGATCGGCCATCTGCTTTGGGCTTGTCGTCCCCGGCGCAGGCGGTCACCAATACAACGCCCAGGACGCCCAGGATCAGGCGACGCAACACGGATGCATTCTGCCCGGTAAGGGCGGGCCGCGTCACTCCGCCAGATATGCCCGCCGTGTGAAGCCCGGTAGAGATGGCAGAGGTTCACTTCAGGGTCGCGAGGTTGATCACCAGTAGCAACGCGAAGAAGCCGCACGACAGCAATGAGGTCTTCCTAACTCGGTCCCCTGATGGTGGAGACCCAACCACCCAAACCTGCGATCGACTGATCGGCTTCCCGCTGGTGGTGGCTTGGTCTTGGACCTTTTCCACGATCCGATCGGCCTTCACGAAGTTGAAGATCGATCCAAGAATGAAGAGCGCAGCAATCACGATCCCTACCATTGCCGGACGGTACTCCGCCCCGGCTAACGGGCTGCCACAGCGACCTTCGGCGCGCCCTACCTTTCTTCACTCCGGATGGAACGCCTTCTGCTCGACAGCGGAGCCGTCTGCCGCCACGACGACCGTTCGGGTCTGCGTCTGCGCCGTGTCTTGTGGAGGCACCAGCAGAGAGAACGTGCAGATGACTTCGTCACTCGGACCCTGACCGTCACCAGTGTCGATGTCGGACGTGGCGGCCACCAGCCCGTAGCCAGCGTCGTCGATCAGGTCGGTCGCGGGGTCGCAACGCTCGTCCTCGATGGCGAGATCGCCGGGATCGACTGCCGTCGTCTGGGTCGTAGCCGTCGGATCGGTGCGGGCGTCACCTTCGTCATCACCGCAGGACGCGACCGTCAGGATCAACAGGCACAAGGCAACACCAGGCCGCTGCACCGCGACAGCCTGCCCGTTCTGCCGGTGTCGTGCGGCAGGAGTGCCCCCCGCCAGCCGAGCGGTCAGTCGAGATCATCGATCGAGGAACCGAGCGCCTCGGTCAGCACGCGTCGCCGCCGGTCACTGAAAGGTCGACCTCCACCCGCGACTCGTCGATCATCGTGAGGCCGATGAAGAGATCTCTGTCACCTTGCTCGAAGGTGAATAGTCCCGGCAGAGGGGGCAGTCCTTCCGGAGGAGGGGTGGCCACCCACCCAAGCGAGGTTGCTTCAGCTACGACGTCCTTCTCCACTGTGGCGATGGTTCCCGGCGCCACGTAGCGGCGTTGGGCCGCAGCGGAGACTGAGCCCTCGCCGGTGCACGGCTGCACGTCAATTCGCGTCGATGGGTCGCCGGGCTGCCCCGCGAACTGCTGAAGGTCTTGCGTCAAGACCTGCATGTCGTATTCGTCGTAGTCGGGATTGACGGCCTGCCGCACGGCGATTCCGATCACTGCGATGACTGCCATAAGGAAGATCGCGGCCATCGTGTTCGCCACCTGGCGTGGGCCGGAGGGAGGAGGAGGGCTACGGAGACGCACCCCCTTATGGTGTCAGCAACGGACGGATCCGACGAGTGATCGGCGGGCCGTCGAGTCACCCGTTGCGCAGACCCAGCCACCCCGGACAACGAGGAACGCTCCGCCACTGAGGACGAGCCCGCCCAGCCAGCGACCCGGCAACTGCCCGCGTGGGGCTGCCACTGGTGTCATCGAAGGCGAGCCGGGTCAGCGTCGAGCAACGCTTCCGTGACGTGCGCCAGGTGGGCGAGGTCAGAGTCGTGGGCGGTCATACCGGCAGGTATGCCCGCGGCTCTGACCCCGATCTGCGCTTCCTCACCCCCCGCATGCGGTGTCAACCGGGCAGGAGGTCATCAACGTGAGCGAGCCAGAACTCGATCTCGTCAACGCGGCGACCGCGGATCGGCCAATCCAAGATGCGCAGGAGGAGATGACCGATATACGCGTCGTGCTGGCGGGCGGTAAGTGCATCGAAAGCTGTGTCCATCAGTCGGTCGCGCGTCCCGGGAGCGCAGGGCATGGTCAAGCTGGCGACGGCCAGGGTCACGAGATCGAACCGAGCATCACCAGTGGTGACGAAGTCGTTGTCGACCACGCCGCTCAGACCCCCGTCACATGCCAAGAAGTTGCCTGGGTGCCAGTCCCAATGCACGACATCCCCGCCGGGCAGGTCGTCAGGCACCAGCGATCGGCCGATGGCCTCGATGCGAGCGACCAACCGAGCGGTCCGCTCGTCGTAGCTCCGCAGCGATTCATGAAGGCAGTAACCGCGGCCTCCGATGACCAGGGTGCGGAGCAGCTCTTGGGGCCAGCTCTGCTCGCTACTCGCGACTGACAAGGCAAGGCGTCGTTCGTGCAGCTCGAAGAGCTCGTCGAGCAACCGGTGCGTCAGCTCCGACAAAGGTGCCCCGGCCAAGAGCTCCTGCAGGACGAACATGACGCCGTGGTGTTCGATGACCTCCTGGCGGGGCACCGGCCACGATGCCTCGACACGCAGACGTTCGGCCAGCACCGCGCCGCGGCGACGATCGATCTGCGCCGCCGGGTTGGCCTCCCACTTGAACACAAGGCGTTCGCCCGCCGGCCCCACCACCTCGTGCGCGCCCGTTTCACCGCCAGCCAACCGTCCTCGCAACTCGTACCGACGGCCCGTCGCCCGCGCCAATGCTGCGACCGCCGACCCCGCTGACGCCACTGCGAGTCCGCTCATCCCCGCAGCCTCGCACCCATTCAAACGACTCATCGTCGACCGGCGCAGACGCTCCAGCCGCCGGACGTGCGCAGGGCGGAGCCCGGTGGGGCTGCGCTCAAGGTCGTTTCTGCCCGATCTCGACGTCTCAGACCCGCAGGAAAGGGCAGACTGCCGCTCGACGACCGTGTCCTGCCGTGAGGGACGCCTTCGAACGCTCGCTCGGCCTCCGTCAGGCGCAAGCGCCACCGAGAACCTCGAAACGGTCATCGCACGGCGATAGCGCTTCCCCTGATCTGACGTCCTCGACGACCTCCGTGATCGCTGCGGTGACCAGGTCGGGAGACGTCGTGTGGATGTTGTGTCCGGAATTCTCAGCGATCACGTGGATGGCGTCCGAAGAGCGGGCGGTCAGCTCGTCATGCACCTTCCGGAAGTAGACGCGGAAGTCCTGCGGAACCGATGAGTCATCGCCCGCGAACCCCTGGGTCAGCACAAAGGTGGGGGTCGAGCCGAAATCGCCCAGTCGCTCCCACGCCTCGGTGGTCGTCACCATGTCGACGCTTCCGCCCGTGCCGTCATCCAGCTGCCGTTCGAACCAGTCGACGTAGCCGGGGATCGCGATCGAGTCCACGAACACGAGGCCAGCGACGCGTTCGGGATGCCGGTCGGCGTAGAACTGAGCGATGCCGCCCCCGAGCGAATGGCTCGCGAGCACAACTGGCTGGTCGATGCCCGCTCCATCGAGCACGAGCGCGAGCTCGTTGGCGAGGTCACCCACGTCGATGGATCCGGTCGAGGGGCGTGCATCGCTCGCACCGATGCCCGCGCGATCGTACGCGCACACGCGGGTGACCTCCCGCAGCGCGGAACGCTGGACCGCGAACGCCGATCGGTCGCCCCCTGCTCCCGCCTCGAAGACGACGGTGGGTGAGCCATCGCCCTCGCATTCGATGTTGAGGCGATAGCCGCCGACGTCGACCTCCTGCACCCCGGACGGCGCCGT
>JBDSUN010000140.1:0-5901 GCA_039927735.1 Acidimicrobiales bacterium
GGCCCAGCGCCAGGCCAAGGAGATCGACCGGCTGCAGACCCTCGTCGACCGCTTCGGGGCCAAGGCCTCCAAGGCGTCGATGGCCCACAGCATCGAGAAGCGGATCGTGCGCCTCGAGGACAGCAAGATCGAGGCGCGCCGGGCTAACCGCTCGGTGCACGTCCGCTTCCCCCCGCCGCCCAAGCCCGGCCGGCTGGTGCTGGAGGGCGAGGGCCTGGCCGTGCGCTACGACGACCTCGAGGTGTTCCACGGCGTTGACTTCGCCCTCGAGCGGGGCGAGCGGCTGGTGATCATGGGCCTCAACGGCGCTGGCAAGACCAGCCTGCTGCGGGTGCTGGCCGGCGACCGGAATCCAGACGAGGGCAGCGTGCGCCTCGGCCACAACGTCGTCTCCGGCTACTACGCCCAGGAGCACGAGGGCATCCACCGGGGCCGCACGATCCTGGAGCACCTGCGCGAGCAGGTGCCGCACGCCGCCGACCCCGACCTCCGCGCCATCGTGGGTGCGATGGGCCTCACCGGCGACAAGGTGCACCAAGATGCCGGCACCCTCTCGGGAGGCGAGAAGACGAAGCTTGCTCTGGGCATCCTCGTGGCCGGCCGCCACAACCTGCTCCTCCTCGACGAGCCCACCAACAACCTCGACCCAGGGTCCCGCACGGCGGTGGCGGAGGGCCTCCGGGGGTGGCCGGGCAGCATCGTGCTCGTGAGCCACGACGCCGACTTCGTGCGCGAGATCGAGCCCGACCGCGTGCTGCTCATGCCCGAGGGAACCCTCGACCACTGGACCGACGGCTACCTGGACCTCGTCGAGCTGGCCTAGCTCAGCATGACCGGCGTGCTGACCAGGTCGAAGAAGTCGTTGCCCTTGTCGTCCACCACGATGAAGGCAGGAAAGTCCTCCACCTCGATCCGCCAGACCGCCTCCATCCCGAGCTCCGGATACTCGAGCACCTCGACCTTGCGGATGCAGTCCTGGGCGAGCCTGGCGGCGGCCCCCCCGATGGAGCCGAGGTAGAACCCGCCGTAGGTGGCGCAGGCGTCGGTGACCTGCCGACTGCGGTTCCCCTTGGCCAGCATCACCAGGGAGCCACCGGCGGCCTGGAGCACCTCGACGTAGGCATCCATGCGCCCGGCGGTGGTGGGACCGAAGGATCCCGAGGCCATGCCCGGGGGCGTCTTAGCCGGTCCGGCGTAGTACACGCAGTGCTCGCGGAGGTAGCTGGGCAGGGCCTCGCCGGCGTCCAGGCGCTCCTTGAGCTTGGCGTGGGCGATGTCCCGCGCCACCACCATCGGGCCGCTCAGCGACAGGCGGGTCTTCACCGGGTAGCGGCTGAGCTCGGCCCGGATCTCGTCCATGGGCCGGCCCAGGTCGATGCGCACGACGTCGTCGGCCAGATCATCGTCCGTCACCTCAGGCAGGTAGCCGGCGGGGTCCTCCTCGAGCTGCTCGAGGAACACGCCCGCCCGGGTGATCTTGCCGAGGGCCTGCCGGTCGGCCGAGCACGACACGGCGACCGCGATCGGGCACGAGGCGCCGTGGCGGGGCAGCCGTACCACGCGCACGTCGTGGCAGAAGTACTTGCCGCCGAACTGGGCGCCGATGCCGAAGCCCTGGGTGAGGGTGAGCACGTCGGCCTCCAGCTCGAGATCACGGAAGCCGTGCCCGAGGGTGGATCCCGACGTCGGGAGCGAGTCGAGGTAGTGGGCGGAGGCGTACTTGGCCGTCTTCAGGGCGAGCTCGGCTGAGGTGCCGCCGATGACGATGGCGAGGTGGTAGGGCGGGCAGGCCGAGGTGCCGAGGGTGCGCAGCTTCTCGTCGAGGAAGCGCAGCATGGACGAACGGTTCAGGACGGCCTTGGTCTCCTGATAGAGGTAGCTCTTGTTGGCCGACCCGCCACCCTTGGCCATGAACAGGAGCTTGTAGGCCTCGCCGGCGGTGGCGTACAGCTCGATCTGGGCGGGCAGGTTGGTACCGGTGTTCCGCTCATCCCACATGGTCAGGGGCGCCATCTGGGAGAAGCGCAGGTTGGACGTCTCGTAGGTCTGCTCGATGCCGAGGCTGATGGCCCGCTCGTCGTCCCCGCCGGTGAGCACCCGCTCGCCCCGCTTGCCCATGACGATGGCGGTGCCGGTGTCCTGGCACATCGGCAGCACCCCGCCGGCGGCGATGTTGGCGTTCTTCAGCAGGTCGAGGGCGACGAAGCGATCGTTGGCCGACGAGTCGGCGTCATCGAGGATGCGGCGCAGCTGGGCGAGGTGGGCGGGTCGCAGCCAGTGGGCGATGTCGCGGAAGGCCGCGCGGGTGAGCAGGGTGAGGGCCTCGGGATCGACCTGGAGGAAGGTGCGCCCGGCCGCCTCGATGGTGTCCACGCCCTCGGTGGCGAGCAGCCGGTACGGCGTGTCGTCGGGCCCGAGGGGCAGCAGCTCGGTGAAGGCGAGGTCGGTCATCCGTGATGACCGTAGGTTGGGGTCGTGGCCGCTGACGAGTTCCGGATCGAGCACGACACCATGGGCGAGGTGCGGGTGCCCGTGGCCGCCCGGTGGGGGGCCCAGACCCAACGGGCGGTGGAGAACTTCCCCGTCTCCGGCCTCACCGTGGAGCGCTCGCTCATCCATGCCCTGGGGGCGATCAAGGCGGCCGCCGCAGAGGTCAACGGCTCGCTCGGGGTGCTCGAGGCCGACGTTGCCGCCGCCATCGCGTCCGCCGCCGCAGAGGTGGCCGACGGCCAGTGGGACGACGAGTTCCCGGTCGACGTGTACCAGACCGGCTCGGGCACCTCTACGAACATGAACGCCAACGAGGTCATCACCTCGCTCGCGTCGGAGCGGCTCGGGGGGCCGGTCCACCCCAACGACGACGTCAACGCCTCCCAGTCCTCGAACGACGTGTTCCCCTCCGCCATCCACGTGGCGGCGGCCGTGACCACAACCCATGACCTCCTGCCCGCGCTGGCTCACCTTGCTGAGGCGCTGGAGGCCAAGGCCACCGAGAACGCCAGCGTGGTGAAGGCAGGGCGCACCCACCTCATGGACGCCACCCCGGTGACCCTTGGTCAGGAGCTGGCCGGCTACGCCGCCCAGGTCTCCCAAGCGGGCGAGCGGATCGCCGCCGCCGTCGTCCGCACCGGCGAGCTGCCGCTCGGGGGTACGGCCACCGGCACCGGTCTCAACGCCCCCGCGGGCTTTGCGCCGGCGGTGATCGCTCTGCTGGCGGAGCGCCTCGACGTGGAGCTCATCGAGGCGCGCGACCACTTCGCCGCCCAAGGAGCGCGCGACGCGCTGGTCAGCCTCTCCGGCGAGCTGCGGGCGTCGGCGGCCGCGCTGCTCAAGATCGCCAACGACCTGCGCTGGATGGCCTCTGGGCCGAAGACGGGGCTGGCCGAGATCCGCCTGCCCGACCTGCAGCCCGGCTCCTCCATCATGCCGGGCAAGGTGAACCCGGTCCTGCCCGAGGCCGTTAGCCAGGTGGTGGCCCAGGTGTACGGCAACGATGCCGCCGTCGCCTTCGCCGGCAGCCAGGGCAACTTCGAGCTCAACGTGTTCCTGCCGGTCATGGCCCGGAACCTCCTCGAGTCGATCCGGCTGCTGTCGTCGGTGTCGAGGTTGCTGGCCGATCGCTGCGTGAGCGGCATCGAGGCTGACGTCGATCGGTGCCGCACCTACGCCGAGGCCACGCCCCAGGCGGCGACCGCCCTCAACCCGTTGCTGGGCTACGAGCGGGTGGCGGCGCTGGTGAAGGAGTCGGCCACGACGGGCAAGAGCATCCGCACCTTGGTCATCGAGCACGGCCTCGTCCCCGAGGCGGAGATCGACGCCGTCCTCGATCTGCTGAAGCTCACACGCGGCGGCTGAGCCGGAGGTCAGCCCGTGGCGGCGGACCCGGCGTAGGGCGAGGGATCGCCGACGGCGGGGATGAGCGGCGCCGACCAGCTGTTGGCCTTCGCCAGCGAGGCGGCGACCTGACGCCACTGCTCCGGGTCCCAGCCTTCGGCGGAGGCGGCCAGGTGGAGGTCGCCGCGCACCTGCACGAAGGCCGGCAGCTCGTTGAGGCCCATGGCCTTGGCCACGGCGCGGTCGGGGTCGGCGAAGGTCAGCACCTTGTCGGCCCACGGCCCTAGGAACTGGCGGGTCTCGGCCGGCGTGCCGGTGACGATGAAGGCGACGCGGCAGTCCGCCTCGCGGAAGTGGATGAGGAGCCGCCCCGCCGTCTCGAGGATCCACGAGCTCTCGTTGGTGAAGGGGTCGAGGACCACCGCCGCCAGCTGGAAGGTCGTGACCCAGTCGGCGATCGTGCGGCCCTCGCCGTTGATCGGCGTGAGGGTGAGATCGGCAGGAGGGTCGGTCGCCACGGCCCGAGACGGTAGCGCGGTAGGTTCCGCGCCATGCTCATCGCGGCGGTCAACGACAACCTCGACAAGGCGCTGTTCCTCGGTCACGTGGTGGCTCTCGTGGTGGCGTTCGCACCGGCGGTGGTCCACCCGATCCTCATCGCCAAGACGAAGGGTGACGGCGACGAGGGGGCCTTCCTGCGGCTGGCCGGGCACATGGCCGGCAACGGGCGTCAGATCCACTTCCCGGCCCTCGTGGTGCTCGGCGCCTTCGGTCTGGCGATGGTGTTCACCTCGGACGACTTGTTCGGCTTCGACGACACCTGGGTGTCCCTCGCCCTGCTCGTCTGGCTGGGGATCTGCGGCGTGATCTCCGGCCTCGTGCTCCCGAACGAGCGCAAGCTGGCGGCGGGCGACCTGTCGGCCGAGCGGCTCGTCGAGCGGGGCGGTCAGATCGCCACCTTGCTGTTCCTGGTGATGCTCTACCTGATGATCTGGAAGCCCGGCGCCTGATGGACCCAGCGGAGCTGGTCCGGCCCCTGTCGGGAACGGACTGGTGGAACGTCCCGGCCTCGGGTGAGGTGCCGGCGTTCCGGGTCAGCGATGGTCCCAGTGGAGCGCGGGGTCAGCGCTTCGCCGGGGGACCGCCGTCGGTGAGCTTCCCCTGCGGGGCCGCCCTCGGCGCCACCTGGGATGTGGAGCTCGTAGCCCGTGTCGGCGCTGCGCTGGCCACCGAGACGCGGGCCAAGGGGGCGCAGGTGCTCCTCGGCCCCACCATCAACCACCAGCGCACTCCGCTCGGCGGCCGCCACTTCGAGTGCTTCTCGGAGGACCCCACGCTGAGCGCTTGTCTGGCGGTGGCCTACGTCGAGGGGCTGCAGGGGGGCGGGGTGGCCGCCTGTGTGAAGCACCTGGTGGCCAACGACCAGGAGCACGACCGCTTCGAGATCTCCGCCGAGCTCGACGAGCGGACGCTGCGGGAGGTGTCGCTGCTGCCCTTCGAGCACGCGCTGCGACAGGCCGGGGCGTGGTCCACCATGGCCGCTTACAACCGCCTCCACGGCACGCACTGCAGCGAGCACCCTCGGCTGCTCACCACCATCCTGCGCGACGAGTGGGGTTGGGACGGCGTGGTGATCTCCGACTGGTTCGCCGTCCACAGCACGGCGCCGTCGGTCATCGCCGGCCTCGACCTCGAGATGCCCGGTCCAGCCGTCTGGTGGGGGCCGAAGCTGGCGGCGGCCGTCGCTGCGGGAGAGGTCGAGCGCTCGGTGATCGAGCGCTCCCGGACCCGTCTGTCTCTTCTGGCCCGCCGCACCGGAGCGGAGGGCTCGCCGCCTGGCGAAGAAGGAGCCGGCGGTTCGCTCACCGCCGTGTCCGTCGCCCGGGAGGCGGCGGCCGCTTCGCAGGTGCTGCTTCGAAACGAGCCGATCGACGGAGCGCCCGTCCTGCCGATGGCGCCGAGTGGCCTGCGGCTCGCGGTGGTGGGACCCAACGCCGATCGAGAGGTGATCCAGGGCGGAGGCTCGGCCCGGGTGACCCCCACCGACGTCGCCACCATCGCCGACGG